>CAZXCO010000696.1:0-3616 GCA_964639095.1 uncultured Solibacteraceae bacterium | reverse complement strand
TGCTCATCCAGCCAGCAGCGGTGGGCCGACGCATCCCGCAGCGCTTCGGTCAGCCGGACCGGCTCCCGGATCTCCGGCACGCGCAGCCGCCGCGATTGTTCGCTCGCTTCGCGGGCGATGCGCCGCCATCTTTCGACTCTTTTGTTCGCCCCCGCGAACAACCCCTGCTCGCTGCGATTCGTTTCCACCGGAACAATGCGCGTGATGCCCAGTTCCGTCGCCTTTTCCACCGCCCATTCGAAGCGTTCGAATTTGATCAGCGCCAGATAAAGCGTGGTCTCCGGCAGTTCGGGGCCGGCGGCGAGTTCTTCGATGATCTGGAAGCGCACGAGGTCCTTTCGTGCGGTTTCGACCGAAGCCAGCCACGCGCGCTCGTTGTCGGTGATCTCGAATTTCTGCCCTGCCTCGACGCGCAGCACCCGCGTGAGGTGCCAGGCGCTCTCACCGGTGATTTCGGCGTGGCCTTTGCGGACCTGATCGACGAAGAAGCGGCGGCGTGCCATGTACAATTACGCTATCTCAATGATTGCGCTCCTGCGCGGAACGCTGGTCGAGAAGCACCCGAACCAGGCGATCCTCGAAGCGGGTGGCGTCGGGTATGACGTCACCATACCGATTTCGACCTTCTCGCAACTCCCGGAACCGGGTGTCGAAACGCGGCTGCGCGTCTATACGCATGTCCGGGAAGACATTATCGCGCTCTACGGCTTTCTGACCGCCGACGAGAAAAACCTCTTCGAGAAGCTGATCGGCGTCAGCGGTATCGGCCCCGGTCTCGCCATCAAAGTGCTGAGCGGAATGCCGGCGGGGGATCTTCTGAACGCAATCCGCCGCAACGAACTGGACAAGCTGGTGCGTATTCCGGGCGTTGGCAAGAAGACGGCCGAGAGAATGGTACTGGAGCTTCGGGACAAGCTGCCGGCTCCGGCGGGAGACGAAGCGGCGGCGCCGCCCGCGCTCTCGCGACTGGATGAAGATGTGCTTTCTGCCCTGATGAATCTCGGATGTGCCCGCCCGGCCGCCGAAGCCGCAGTGCGCAAAGCGCGCGCCGGCGGCGCGCCGGACGATTTTGAACCGCTGTTCCGCAAGGCGCTGGAGCTGGTGCGCTGATGGCCGAGCGTCTGGTTTCCGCGGCCGGAAGCGACGAAGAACGGCAGCTTGAGGCCGCGCTGCGGCCCAGGCGCCTCGCCGATTTCACCGGCCAGTCACGCCTCAAGGAAATTCTGCAGATCGCCATCGATGCCGCCCGCCAGCGCGGTGAAGCCATGGACCACGTGCTGCTCTACGGGCCGCCCGGCCTGGGCAAAACGACCCTGGCGTCGATCATTGCGCAGGAACTCGAAGTCGGTTTCCAGCAGACCTCCGGCCCCGTCCTCCAGAAGAAGCTCGATCTTTCGGGCATTCTCAGCGGGATCCAGTTCCGCCAGGTCTTCTTCATCGACGAGGTCCACCGGCTGCTGCCCGACGTGGAGGAGATGCTCTACTCCGCGCTGGAGGATTTCCATCTCGACATCCTGATTGGCACCGGGCCGGGGGCGCGCACGCATTCGATTCCGCTGCAGAAATTCACGGCGATCGGCGCCACCACACGCCAGGGCCTCGTCAGCGCCCCGATGCGCGGGCGTTTTGGCCTGGTGCTGCGTCTCAATCATTACGATGTTCCGGAGCTGCGCTCGATTATCGAGCGCTCGGCGCGGCTGCTCGGCACCCCCATCGACGAGGAGGGCGCATCGGAGATCGCGCGGAGGTCGCGCGGCACGCCCCGTATCGCCAACAGGCTCCTGCGCCGGGTTCGCGATTACGCCCAGGTGCGCGCCGGCGGCCATATCACGCAGGATGTCGCCGAAACGGCGCTCAACCTGCTCGATGTGGATCGCTTCGGTCTGGACGAAATCGACCAGAAGATCATGCGCACGGTGCTCGAAAAATTCGGCGGCGGACCTGTCGGGATCAACACCATTGCCGCCGCTGTCGGCGAAGAGGCCGAGACCATCGAAGAGGTCTACGAGCCTTATCTCATCCAGCTTGGATTTCTGCACCGTTCCCCGCGCGGGCGGATGGCCACCGAGCGCGCGTTCGAATACTTCAACGTGCCGCGGCGGTTCGGCGGCGGCATGGAGCGCCAGCCGGAGCTGTTTTGAAGCTGGTCTATCTCGGCCTGGGCTCGAATATCGGCGATCGTGAGGCGATGCTGAAGGCGGCGCTGGACCGCCTGGACGCGCCGGATCTGCGGCGGCGGCGCGTCTCAAGCCTCTATGAGACCGAACCGATCGGTTTCCGCGAGCAGGACTGGTTTCTGAATCTCGTGGCTGAGTTCGAGACCACGCTCTTCCCGAAGCAGTTGCTGCACCGGATGCAGAAGGTGGAGCTCGGTCTCGGGCGCAGAAGAATGGTGCGCAACGGGCCGCGGACGATCGATATCGATATTCTGCTCTTCGGCAACGCCGTCATGCAGACGGACGAGCTGGAGATTCCGCATCCGCGCTACCGCGAGCGCCGGTTTACTCTGGCGCCGCTGGCCGAATTGAACCCGGAACTGCGCGACCCCGTCACCCGTCAGACCGTGTCGGAGATGCTGTCGATGCTGGAGGGCCAGTCGGTCAGAAGGAGAGGGCAAATCTTTGAACCTGAAGTTTAAAGTGCAGGTTCAGGACGTCCTCCTGACGATCATGTTCGGCGCGCTCGTCGTCCTTGCGCACGACGACTGGGAGCAATCCTTTCTCGTCGGACTCGCCATTCTTCAACTGGTGGAAGGCCGGGTTCCCGTACTGGCGACCCTGCGAGGCCGCATCGTCTTCGTATCGCTGCAACTGATTATTCTGTACCTGCTCATCGGCTACACGGGCGGCGTGACAAGTCCGTACTATCTCATTCTGCTGCTGCCGATCGTTTCCACGGCCAGCTCGCTCGGTATGATCGGCACGCTGACGACGTCCGTGGCGGCCGTCGGGCTTTATCTGTCGTTTCTGCTTTTCGTCAATTTCAAGGAAGTCTACGTTCCGCCGGAACAGATCCATGTTCTCGTGATTCGCTGCCTCCCGCTGGTGATCGCGGCAGTCGTGGTGAATTCGCTCGCGGCGGTTATCCGCACGCAGTCGGCGCGCCACAAGTCCACCGCGGACCAACTCGCCGCGGCCAATCGAAGCCTGATGGCGGCCGAAGCCGCCATGCGTCGGTCGGAGCGGCTGGCGGCGCTGGGCCAGTTGTCGGCGGGGCTGGCACATGAACTGCGCAATCCGCTCGGAAGCATCAAAGGATCGGCCGACCTGCTGGCGCGCTCGATTGCCCAAAAGGATCCGGTCCTGAAAGAGCTGGCTGAGATCATCAGCGACGAGGTCGATCGCACGAACTCGCTCGTCACGCGTTTTCTGGATTTTGCGCGGCCGCTAGAGCCGCGGCGGGAGATCGCCGACATCACGGGCGTGATTGACCGGGCGGCGGCGCGCGCCAAAGTCGAGGTCGTCCGGAACTACTCCACTTCCCTTCCCCTCCTCGCGATCGATGCGGAACTGATGGAGCAGGTGTTTCTCAACCTGCTGACAAACGCTGCGCAGGCGTCGGCGCCGGGCGCCCCGATCACCGTGAGAACGCGCGAACTGGCGGGTCAGGCCGAGGT
>CAZXCO010000695.1:0-3855 GCA_964639095.1 uncultured Solibacteraceae bacterium | reverse complement strand
TGTCCGGCATCGAGACGATTCTGGACGTCACCGTCGCGACGGAAGACGACGTTGAGTTGCGCCGGCTGAGGATCACGAATCGCTCGCTGCGGACGAGGCAGCTCGAATTCACCAGTTATGTGGAACTGGCGATGGCGCCCCACGCGGCGGACAAGGCGCATCCCGCCTTCGCGAAAATGTTCATCGAGACGGAATGCCCCAGGCCCGGCGTTCTGATCGCACATCGCCGCCCGCGCGCTCCCGGGGAGCCTCCCATCTGGACCGCCCATGTTCTGGTGGCGGCTCCGTCGGAGATTCAGGGAAAGCTGGGGAAGGGTGACGGCATTCAGTACGAAACGGACCGAGGCCGGTTTCTCGGCCGGGGCAATTCGGCGGAGAACCCCGCGGCCCTGCGCACACGCCTCACGGGTTCGGTGGGCACCGTCATCGATCCGATTTTCAGCCTGCGATGCCGCATCACTCTCGATCCTCGCGAGCGCCAGGAAGTGACCTTCCTGACCATGGCCGCGTCCAGCCGCGAGGCTGTGCTGGAACTGGCGGGCAAATACACTGTTCCCGGCGCCGTTTCCCGGGCTTTCGAAATGGCCTGGACACGCGCCCAGCTCGAGTTCCGCTTCCTTCGCATCGGCCCCGGCTCGGCGCACCGGTTCCAGGAACTGGCGAGCCAGATGATTTACCCCAACCCGAGGCTGCGCCCCACGATGGACCGGCAGGTGCGCAATCGCCTGGGCCAGGAAAGCCTCTGGGCCTATGGAATCTCCGGCGACCTTCCCATGCTGGTCGTCACCCTGTCGGATCAGCGGAACCTCTCGCTCGTCCGGGAAGTGCTTCTGGCGCAGGCGTACTGGCGATTGCGGGGATTCAAGGCGGACGTCATCATCCTGAATCAGGAAGGGCCCAGCTACGATCAGCCGCTGCGCCTCGAAATTCTGCGACAGATTCAGGCCCATGCCTCGGAAGCCGGAATGGACCGGCCGGGTGGAGTGTTTCTGCGCGACTGGCACTCGATCCCCGAAGAGCACCGGAACCTGATCCTCGCCTCCGCCTGCATCCTGCTCAGCGGCAACCGGGGCTCGCTGCAGCAGCAGCTCGTACCCGCCGCCGAGGGGCTTCCGCTGCCTCCGTTCGTCCCGTCGGGATCGGGTCAGGAAGAACCCTCAGCGCCGCTGCCCTTCCTCGAGCTGCCGTACTTCAATGGCCTCGGGGGATTCACACGGGACGGGCGCGAATATGCGACCTATCTCGCGCCGGGCGCGACCACGCCCGCGCCCTGGATCAACGTGATGGCGAATGCCGGTTTCGGCGCCCTGTGCAGCGAGAGCGGTCTCGGACTCACCTGGGCAGGCAATAGCCAGGCCAACCGCCTGACCCCGTGGCACAACGATCCGGTGAGCGATCCGCAATCGGAGATCATTTACCTGCGGGACGACGAAAGCGGGGCCTGCTGGACGCCCACCGCGTTGCCGCGCCGGGAGAGAGATGCCTATCGCGCCCGCCACGGCCAGGGCTACACGGTATTCGAACACAACAGCCACGCGATTACCCAGGAAACCACCGTTTTCGTTCCGGTGGGCGAAGACGGTCAGGGAGATCCGGTCAAGATCTGCCGTCTGCGTCTGCGCAACGATTCCTCCCGGCGGCGGAACCTCACGGTCACCTGGTTTGTCGAGTGGACGCTCGGGCCGACGCGCGAAGATCAACAGATCCACATTCAACTCGCGCGCGACGAGGAGTCCGGCGCTCTGCTCGCCCGCCAGTACTGGAATGGCGCGACGCGGGGGCACTGGGCATTTGCGGCGTCGAACCCGAAGGCTTCCTCCTGGACCTGCGACCGGGGGGCGTTCCTTGGACGCGACGGGTCGCGCCTGCGTCCGGCCGCGCTCGATCGTGTCCGGCTGGATAATCGGGCCGGAACGGGAGCCGATCCCTGCGCCGCGCTGCAGGTCCGGATGGCACTCGAGCAGGGACAACAGACGGATCTCGTATTTCTGCTCGGCCAGACTCAGGATCTGCCAGCGGCGCGTGCCATCATCGGGCGTTACGAATCGCCGGCCGAAGTAGAGACGGCACTCAACGCCACGCGCCGCTGGTGGGACTCGACGCTCGGCGCCCTGCAGGTGCGGACGCCATTACTATCCGTCGATCTGCTCCTGAACCGCTGGCTGCTCTACCAGTCGCTCAGTTGCCGTTTCTGGGGGCGCTCGGCGCTCTACCAGTCCGGCGGCGCATTCGGGTTCCGCGATCAACTGCAGGATTCGATGGCGTTTCTTTACAGCGTGCCACTGCTCGCGCGGAAACATATCCTCGCCGCGGCCGCGCGGCAGTTCCCCGAAGGAGACGTGCAGCACTGGTGGCATCCGGACACAGGCGCCGGCGTGCGTACGCGCTGTTCCGACGATCTTCTCTGGCTGCCCTTCGCCGTCGCGCAATACATCCGGGTGACGAACGATACCGGAATTCTGGATGAGTCCGTCCCGTTCATCGATGGTCCGGTTCTTGCCGAGGGCGAGTTGGAGCGGATGTTCATACCCTCCGTTTCCGCGCAGACAGCGCCTCTCTGGGAGCATTGCAGGCGCGCGCTCGATCACGGGCTGGGAGATCAAGGCCGCGCGCTCGGCTCGCACGGCCTGCCGCTCATGGGCAATGGTGACTGGAACGACGGCATGAACCTGGTCGGAGCCGAAGGCCGGGGCGAAAGCGTGTGGCTCGGCTGGTTCCGTTGCAGCATCCTCGAATCCTTCGCGCAATTGATGGAGAACCGGCCTTCCGAAAAACATCTCGCTTCGAGGTGGCGGCAGGAAGCGGCCACATTAAAGACCGCTCTCGAGACCTCGGCATGGGACGGCGAGTGGTATCTGCGGGCCTACTTCGACGACGGCTCGCCGCTCGGCTCGCAGGCCAATGCCGAGGCACGGATCGATTCCCTGCCTCAGTCCTGGGCGGTTATCTCCGGTGCAGCCGATCCGGCGCGGGCCCGGCGCGCCATGGAGTCGGCGGAGGCAAATCTGGTGCGCGAGCGCGACAGGCTGGTTCTGCTGTTCACGCCGCCATTCGACCACTCTCAGCCCAATCCGGGTTACATCATGGGCTATCCGCCCGGAATGCGCGAGAACGGCGGGCAGTACACACACGGCTCTCTCTGGATGGCGATGGCCTGGGCGCGGGCGGGCGAGGGAGCCCGCGCCGTACGTCTGCTCCAGATGATGAATCCGATCGAATTGAACCGCGGCCCGCTGGATGTGGCGCGCTACCGGGGCGAGCCTTACGTCATGGCGGCAGACGTGTCGAGCGCGAAAAACCACGTCGGTCAGAGCGGTTGGACCTGGTACAGCGGCTCGGCGGCGTGGATGTACCGGATCTGGGTTGAGGAGGTCCTCGGCTTCCGTCTGCGCGGCGACCGATTCACGATGGCTCCTGCTCTGCCCGCCGACTGGCCGGGCTTCGAACTGACGTACCGCCGCGGCTCGACGACCTGGCAGATCCTCGTAACCCGCCAGCAGGAGGGGGCCGCGCCGGCGTTTGAGATCGACGGAGAGCCGGTCGAATCGGGCTTCATCCACATGGAGGACACGGGCGGCACGCACCGCGTCATCGTGCGTCTGCCGCGCTCCGCCGGGACACCCGCGGCGCGAAGCGCGGGAGAGCTGTTGACCGCCGGGGTCCGCGAGGATCGCTAGTCTGGTGTCTCTGAAACAGCTTTCTGGTTTCGGACCTTCCGAATAATGGGACTGGCGCTGGTGAGATCCCGAACGCTCCGGATAGTTCTGGACTTGTCCCCCAAATTGAGAGAAACGGTTAAGACACAATTTTCAGTTATGTGCACGAAGTGGTGATCTGTCCGGACAGTGAAGTGCC
>CAZXCO010000694.1:0-5650 GCA_964639095.1 uncultured Solibacteraceae bacterium | reverse complement strand
CCGCTCGCAGTCCCTTCCCGGCGAGCGCCTTCTCGAGGATGGCCGCCGCGGCAGGGAACTCCTTGCGGGAATTCGCCATGAAAATGCCTTTCGTGATCATCAGAGGCGTCCAGCCCAGCCGGTTCTTCGCATTGACGTCAGCGCCATGATCGACGAGGAACTCAACGAGTGAAGGCTGGTTCGAGATCACCGCGCCATGCAGCGCCGTCATGCCGTCCCATCGCGGATCGCCCACTCCGAGGTTGAGCAGATCTTTCATGTTCTTCGGATAGTCGAGCAGGGTGTATTCGGCGGTGCCGATCATCGGGTAGTCGCCGAAATGCGTGCGTGCATTGATATCGTTCCCGAGTTCCAGAGCCAGTTTCACGGCCTCGAGACGCTCCACTTCGGGAACGCCGGTGAGGGGGCCGGGCGTTTCCCCTTCGTAGTAGTCGAGACCCGCGGCGGCCATGAGCGGTGTTACTCCCACATCGGTGCCGAGTTTCGGATCGGCGCCGTGTTTGACCAGCAGCCGCATGAACTCAATATCGCCGTTGCGGGCCGCGCAATAAAACGGGGTCGCGCCCACAAGGCTCAGATAGTGCCGCCCCAGGTTGATGTCCGGAGGATTCCGCGTCGTGCCGAGCCCGACCGTCATCGGCATTTCCTTCCAGTTGATCCTGGCATTGGGATTCGCGCCCTTTTCGAGCAGCTTTTCGGCAAACTGCAGGGCGGTCACTTTGCCCGTGGGGTGCGGAACCGTTTCCGGATCCTGAGCCAGGGCGGCGGCTTCCCACGACGTGCCCGGTTTGTGGAGAAAGACGACTGTGTGCAGGGCCGAGCCGCGCGGATCGGGCGCGTTCGGGTTGGCTCCGAGATCGAGAAGCACGGAACCCAGATCGTAATAGGCGTTGACTGCCGCCATGTTCAAGGCCGTGGTGCCGTCGGGGGCTTTGTCCTCGATATTCGAGCCCAGTTTGATCAGCGTTCTCGCGGCTTCGATCCGGTTGTTCAGCACGGCCAAAAGAAACGCGGTGTAGCCTGCCTTCGATTTCGCTGGAATGGCGGCGCCGAACTCCACCAGCAGCGCCGCGGCGTCCGCATTGCCCTTGCCCGCGGCCCACATGAGCGCCGTCTGGCCTTTGTAGGGTTCGACGGCATTTACCTCCGCCCCGTGCGAGAGCAGGACTTTTAAGGCGTCCACTTTGCCGTTCAGAGCGGCGCGCATGAGCGGAGTTTCGCCGTCTTCCGACCTGCCATTGACATCGGCGCCGGCCTTCAGCAGACGCTCGACGATGGCGGCGTTTCCGTTTGTTGCCGCAAGCGAAAGCGGTGTCACGTTGTACCGTGTCTTGACGTTCACGCCCGCGCCGGCATCGATCAGAAGATTCACGATTTCCGGATTGTTCTGCTCGATGGCCCAGTCGAGCGGCGTCGACGTGTCGGGATCGGGCGCGTTGACGTCCGCTTTCTTCGCCAGCATCGACCGAACCGCAGTGGTGTCACTGGCTTTGACGGCGTCCACAAGCCTCGGGTACTGATCAGCAGCCGCGGCGCCGCCGACGAGACTCCCCGCGCTCAAGATCACGATCGCCAAACGATTTGCGCGCACCATCACCCAGCCGTCCTTTCCCGGCATTCCGTCTATCCGATTGAAAAAAATCGGTGCATTCCTGCATGCAACCGTTGCTTTGTTGCCGGACAATATATCATACTTGCATTCGGAAATGGCCCGACCCTGCTGTCCACGCCCGCTCGTCCGGAGCTTCCCGGGGGCCGCCGCGCTTCTCGCAATTGCCTGTACCGGTCCTCTCGCGTACGCCCAGGCGCAAACGGCGGCGCGGGATTCGCGGCAGATCGCGGCCGATGCCTTCCGGAAATACTGCGTCACTTGTCACAGCAGCACGCTGAAGACGGCAGGTGTTGTGATCGACCCCGCGGCGCTCGGCCAGCCGGAACGTTTCGCCGGAAGCAATGCCGAGCTGTGGGAGCGCGCGGTGAAGCAACTGCGCGCGAAGACGATGCCGCCCGCGGGAATGCCGCACCCCGATGCAGCGACCTACGCGCAGATGGCGTCTTACCTCGAAACGGCACTCGATCGCGAGGCCGCACTGCATCCGAATCCAGGCAAGCTGCCGAGTCTGCACCGGCTCACGCGCACGGAGTACAAGAACGCCGTGCGCGATCTCCTCGCGCTCGACAATCTCCCGAAGGAGATGGATTACTCGCTCCTGCTGCCGGCCGACAATTCGAGCAGCGCCTTCGACAACATTGCCGACCTTCTCTACATGTCGCCCGTCGTGATGCAACGTTATCTCGACGCCGCGGAGAAGATCAGCCGGCTCGCGGTGGGCGATCCAGCCATGCCTTTGATGGTGAATATCCACGAGCTCCCTCTGCAGGAGCCGCAGGATACGCGTATGGACGGACTGCCGTTCGGCACCCGCGGCGGCCTCGCCATTCAGAGCTACTTCCCGCTGAATGCGGAATATGAAATTGAGGTCAAGCTTGCGGGCTCCTCGCGCACACCGCACCAGCTCGAACTGCTCGTGGACGGCGAGCGAAAGGGATTGATCGCGGTCGGCGGCGGAAGAGGCGGGCGCGGCGGACCCCCGCCGGCTCATTTCCGCGTTCCAATTCCGGCGGGACCGAGGGTGCTCGGCGTGACGTTCATTCAGCATACGGAAGCGCTGGATGAAGCCACACTTCGCCCGCGGCAGCGCAGCCGCGGCACGCAGCCCGCCGTTGGCACCGTCACCATTCGCGGGCCTTATAACGGCACAGGGCCGGGCGAGACGCCGAGCCGGAAGAAGATCTTCTCCTGCCATCCGCAGACCGCCGCGGAAGAGTTGCCCTGCGCCCGGCAGGTGCTCTCGGCACTCACGCGGCAGGCCTACCGCCGCCCGGCGACGGATGGCGATGTGGCGAAGGTGATGCCCTTTTACGAAAAGGGGCGGAAGGATTCGACCTTCGAACACGGTATTCAGATCGCGATCGAGCGCCTGCTGGTCAGTCCCCAGTTCCTCTACCGGATCGAACGCGACCCCGCCGGAGCGGCGCCGGGCTCGACATACCGGATCAGCGATCTCGAGCTGGCTTCGAGGCTTTCCTTCTTTCTCTGGAGCAGCCTGCCGGATGATGAACTCCTGAATGTGGCGGCCGCCGGCAAGCTGAAGCAGCCGGCCGTGCTCGAAAAGCAGGTGCGCCGCATGATGGCCGATCCGCGATCGGAGTCGCTGGTGACGAATTTCGCCGCGCAGTGGCTGTTCCTGCGGGACGTGGACGGAAAGGCTCCGGATCTGTTTCTGTTCCGCGATTTCGACGAAGGCCTGCGCAAGGATTTTGAGCGTGAGACGGAACTGTTCCTCGACAGCGTTCTGCGGGAGAATCGCAGCGTCAAGGAACTGCTGACGGCGAACTACAGCTTCCTGAATGAGCGTCTGGCCGAGCATTATGGAATCCCCAATATCGAAGGCAGCCAGTTCCGGCGCGTTACGTTTCCTCCGGGAAGCCCGCGGGGCGGATTGCTGGGGCAGGGAAGCATCCTGACGCTGACGTCGTATTCGACCCGGACTTCGCCCGTGCTGCGCGGCAAGTACGTTCTTGAGAATCTGCTCGCGTCTCCGCCGCCCCCGCCGCCGCCGAATGTGCCCTCGCTGAAGACGGAGGGCAACAAGTCGGGAGAGCAGCTCTCTTTACGGGAAGCGATGGTGCAGCATCGGGCCCAGCCGGCCTGCGCGAACTGTCATGCTCGGATGGACCCCATCGGGTTCGCGATGGAAAACTTCGACGCCATCGGCCAATGGCGGGAAGAGGACGCGGGCAAGCCCATCGATGTTTCGAGTAAACTGGCGGACGGCACTGTCGTGGACGGCATGGCCGGCGTGAAGAATCTGATTCTGCGCGATCCCGGCCGTTTCGCCGGCGCGGTGGCGGAGAAGCTGCTGATGTATGCAATCGGGCGCAACGTGCAGTATTTCGATGAGCCAGCGATTCGCCGGATTGTGCGCGACGCGGCTCGGAGTGATTACAAATTTTCCGATCTTGTGCTGGGCGTAACCGAGAGCGCCCCGTTCCAGACGCGAAGAGCCGACAGCGAGGAGAGGCAGAAATGAACTTCATTACGAAGAAGACCTTGTCGCGACGCACGATCCTGCGGGGCCTCGGGGCCTCCGTGGCTTTGCCGATGCTGGATGCCATGACGCCCGCGCTGCGGGCGCAGGCGTTGAAGACAGTTCCGCGGCTCGGGTTCGTCTATGCTTCGCACGGGGTCATTTTCGATCAATGGAAGCCCGTCAGGATCGGGCGGGATTTTGAATTGACGCCCAATCTCAAGCCGCTGGAGAAAGTTCGCGGCCAGTTCAATGTCCTGACAGGCCTCTCGCATCTGGAAGCCGACACCAAGGGCGACGGCAGCGGCGATCACACGCGCGCTTCCGCTGCGTGGCTCACCGGGGTTCATGCCTACGACCGCACCCGCCCCGGCGTCGAAGTGAAGCTGGCGACCACGGCCGATCAGCTCGCGGCGCAGGTCATCGGGCGCAGCTCACCCATTCCTTCGATCGAGATGACGGTCGATACGCCCTCGCAGGGCTCCTGCGATTCCGGCGACTGCTTTTACGTCAATACGATCTCGTGGCGCACGCCGACCACGCCGAATATGGCTGAGAATCAGCCGCGCGCCATCTTCGAACGGCTGTTCGGCGATGGTGGAACGAGCGCCCAGCGGCTGGCCCGCGTGCAGAAGGAGGACAGCATTCTCGATTCCGTCGCCGAGGAGGCCAACTCCCTGGCGGGCACGCTCGGCCACAGCGACCGTTCGAAGCTGAGCGAATATCTCGATTCCGTGCGCGAAGTGGAAAAGCGCATTCAGAGCGCGGAAAAGATGGGCCCCGAATCGATCGAACTGCCCGAGCGCCCGATCGGCATTCCAGCCAGCTTCGAGCAGCACACGAAGCTGATGTTTGACCTGCAGTTGATCGCGTTCCGCGCCGATCTGACGCGGGTCTTCAGCATGATTCTCGCGCGCGAACTGAGCAGCCGGACGTACCCGGAGATCGGCATACCCGGGCAGCATCATCTGATCTCCCATCATCGCGACGATCCGGATCTGATGTCCCAGAAGGCGCGGATCGACACCTGCCACGTGTCGATGCTCGCGTATCTGCTGGAACAGATGCAGGCAATCCCCGACGGCGATGGAACGCTGCTCGATCACAGCCTGATCCTCTACGGCAGCGGCATGGGCAATGGAAATCTGCACCGCCATTCGGACCTGCCGGTCGTCCTGGCAGGAAAGCTCGGCGGAAAATTCCAGACCGGGTACCACTACGATTACAAGATGAATACGCCGATGGCGAACCTTCTCGTCACCATTCTGGATCGGGCCGGAGTCCCGATCGAGAAACTGGGCGACAGCACAGGCCCGCTGAAGGTGGATCCGCTCACGGTCGGATGACTCTGCTCCCGGCCGCCAGCGCGGCCGGGCCTCATTCGCCGTATGAATTCAGGAGATTTTGATGTCCCACAAGTCTGACCATTCAACCCGCCGTGAGCTGTTCGAGCAGGCGGCGCTGGTTTCCGGCGCCGTCAGCCTGCTGGCCTCGAAGGCCGCCGCGCAGACCCCGGCAACGCCTGCGGAACCGGCCTGGAAGCATCTGTTTCCGGCGGG
>CAZXCO010000693.1:0-13206 GCA_964639095.1 uncultured Solibacteraceae bacterium | reverse complement strand
TGAACATCCGGTCGGGGTTACCCTTGTACTTCGCGATGTTCGCCTCCACCCACTGGATCATCCGCGAGACATCCTTCGCCGGATCGTCCCAGTTCGCGCCCGGATGACGCTGCATATTGACGCCCACCATGCCGTTTTTCGTGGCCCAGCGCATGATGTTGTCGTAGAAAGCGTTCGCCTCGCGGTCCTGCTGCTCGATTTTGTTGCCCGCACCGCCGGGAACATACATCAGCACCGGCCGCGATGCCGGACCTTTATCGGCGGTGAAGATATCGACGATATCCTTCGGATCCGGTCCGAACGAGACGTCGCGCGCGATCGTGATGCCGGGATAAAGAGGCTGCGCTTTGCTGTTGACGTCGTTGGCCGGCATCAGCGGCCTGTAGAGTTTCGCCGTACAGGGAGGATCGACGATCGGCCCGATCTTCCTCAACTCGGCTTCGATGTTGGCCGGCACCTGGGCGTGCGCCGCCACTGCGAGCGGCAGAGCGGCGGCTGCGGCCAGCCATAGATTCTTCAAATTCGTCCGGAGGCTCATGGCGTATGTCCTGGCAGATCAGTCTATCCCATGCCCGGGTGCTGAACGCGGCCGCGGCGAAGCCGGACCCACGCCGGGAACACTCCCGGATCGCCCAGCCACACCAGCATCCACTCGACCATCTCCGCCTTCATTGCGCGCTTGTTTTCCGCGACGCGTGGACTCCGGGAGGCCCACCGCGCCCTCTCCTTCGCTGCGATCACCTGCTCGCGGCAGTACCGGCGCAGATCGGGCCGGGCCTCGTAAATCCGGCTGAACTCGCAAAGCGATTCCTCCAGATCTTCGAGAGAGTGAGCGGCGAGCCCGCTCCAGGGACGGCGGATCGCAACCCCGGATTCGCGCACCGTGGACTCCGAAACGTCAGGCAGGGCTGATCGGAGTTCCAGCCACTCCGGCTCCCCGACCGCGTCCCAGCCGCGCCCGGCCACGTAATCCCGAACCCGCTGTTTTTTGGTGACCTTCACCTGTCACCCTTCCCGTCCGGAACTTCCCCGTCGCGATGGCGCGCCTGATGCGCGGCGCCACGGCGCCGCTAATGATGGATCGCCCGCTGGTATCGGGCGACTGCCGCTTCGTGCTGAACCAGAGAGTCGGAAAAATTGTGCCGGCCCGATCCATCGGCCTTCGCGACAAAGTAGATGTAGTGCGTATCCGCCGGCGCGAGCACGGCTTTGATGCTGCTGATCCCCGGATTGGCAATCGGCCCAGGAGGAAGCCCCGGGTGCTGATACGTGTTCCAGAGACTGGTGCTCGCAAGGTCGGAGCGGTGAATCGTCCCGCGATACCGGTTCTCGATCAGCGCCGCATACACCGTGGTCGGGTCGCAATCCAGCTTCATGCCGATCCGGAGCCGGTTCCGGAAGACCGAAGCCACAAGCGGGCGCTCGTCGGATTGGCGCGCCTCGCGTTCCACCATCGAAGCCAACGTCACGGTATCGTGGGGATCCGCGCCCGCGCCCAGGGCTTTCCACTGCGCGCGGAATTCGTTCGTCATCATCCGGCAGATCTGCCGCGCCGTAGTGTGCCGCTGGATGCGGTATTTGTTGGGGAAAAGATAACCTTCGAGCGACGGAGCGTGCGGGTCCAGGTCGCGAATCATCGAGGGATCCTTCGCCGCGGCGAGGAACGTCTCCGGGCTCATTGTGCCCAGCTTGCCCACGGCTTCAGCGATGTCATACATATTGAAGCCCTCGGGCACGAGCAACTCCATGTAATAGATATCGCCGCGCGTGAGCCTCCCCACGATTTCGAGGGGCGATGCCGGCTTGTTGAACTTATATTCCCCGGCCTCCAGATTCGCCCCGCGACGCAGAGCGCGCGCGGCCAGCAGCAGCCAGCGGTCCTGAATCACGCCCTTTTGTTCCAGAACCGTGGCGATCGATCGCGTCGAGGTGCCGTGTGCAAACTCCACGAACACAGGCTCGGAAAATCCCTTGTAAGGTTCATTGAGGCGATACAGGAGCCAGGCCCCTCCGGCGACAACAACCAGCGCCGCCAGCGCAAGCAGCCGGATGACAAACCTCACGACAGCTCCGCTCCGGAATCCAGATAGCTTTGCAGAAGGATCACGGCGGAGAGCCGGTCGATCGCGGGCTTTCGTTCCTCATGTCGGATTCCGGATCCGCGCAGCGTCCGTTCGGCCTCCCGGCTGGTCCAGCGCTCGTCCCAGAACCGGACCGGAAGACCTGTCTTGTATTCGAGCTCGCGGGCGAACTCCCGCGTGTAGTCGCTCTGGCGGCTTCTTTCGCCGCTCATATGCAGAGGGTCGCCGATCAGGATCATTTTGACGTTGTTCTCCACGGCCAGACGCCGCAGCGTTTCGATATCGTCGCGCCGGCCCGCACGCTCCAGGGTTTTCAAGCCCTGAGCCGTGAATCCGAGTTCATCGCTGAGCGCCAGACCGATCCGCTTTTTACCCAGATCGAGCGCGAGAATGCGCCCCGTTGCCGCCATTCCCCCCACGCTTCGATTGTATTCGGACCGGCCGCCCGGCAGCAGAGTAACCAGGAAGCCGGCGTAGGGTCCCAGGCGCGCTTCGTGGTAGGCTCATGAACACAGGTGGGGCAGTGATCGGCATCGGCAAGGAAAAGGCGCAGGCCTTCGCTCAGGGCCACGTCCACGGGTATGCCCTGACGACGGTGGCCGCGGGCGTCCTGATCGCCATTCTCTACCTCGGCCGGGTCGTTTTCATCACGACCATCATTTCGATCATCATCGCCCTGATCCTCGAACCCTTCGTCAGCATCCTCGTGCGCCTGCGCATCCCGCGGCCTCTGGCGACTCTGACAGTCGGCCTCCTTGCGGCTCTGGTGCTCTATTTTGCGGGACTTGCCGCCTACAATCAGCTCTCGGGCATCGCCCGCGATGTTCCGGCCTTCAAGGAAAATCTCTCCGGCTTCATCAGTGGCGTGACGGACCGCATCCAGAACGTGGAGAACGCGACTTCGCGTCTTCTGATTCCCGCCCGCAAGGCCGAACCACAGCCAGCGCCCCCGCCGCCTCCGCCTCGCCGCTCCACCAGAAAGAGCCGGCGGGCGCCGGCGCAGCCCGAAGCAGCAGCGACTGTTCCGGTCCCCGGCGCTCCGGTGCCGATTCCCGAGGTTCGCATTCACGAGGACAAGAACCCGGTCACCGCATACATCTATGCCCGGCTCAGCACGGTCTATGAATTTATTCTGATGGCCTCGTTCGTGCCTTTCCTCGTCTATTTCATGCTGAGCTGGCGCGACCACATTTACCGCAGCTTTCTGCGTTTCTTCGAAGGGGCCGACCGCGTGGCGGCGGCCCGAAGCCTCCAGGGGGTCGCGGAAATGGCGCGCGCGTTCGTCGTGGGTAATTTTTTGATCGGCGTCTTTCTCGCCGCATTGAGCTGGGGCGGGTTCGCGATCCTTCGCATCCCGTATCCGTTCCTTGTTGGCGTGATGAGCGGTTTCCTCAGCCTGGTGCCCTACATCGGGATGCCGATCGCGCTGGTCCCTCCGGTTGTGGCTGCCCTCGCGGGAGGGCAGCACGGCAGCGTGATCCTGTTCGCTTTCGGCGTTGTCCTCACGCTGCATCTGATCGCGATGAATGTGCTCTACCCCAAAATCGTGGGCGCGCGCGTGCACCTCAATCCGCTGGTCGTGACCTTTTCGCTCATGTTCTGGGGATTCCTCTGGGACGCCGCCGGCCTGCTCCTCGCCATTCCGATTACCGCGGGAATCAAAGCCGTCTGCGACAACGTGGCCGGCCTGCGGCCTTACGGCCGGTTTCTCGGGGATTAACTCCTCCTCAACCGATGCTGATAAACCGCACGGTATGGCGCGTCACGTACCAGCACGGGTTATAGCCGAAGTGCGGAAACAGCGAATAGACGCACCGTTCGGTGATCGGATCGGTGCGCTCGTAGCCGATCTTGTTGAATTTCTGCGCCACCGCGAGAAAGCGGTCGATGTGGACGTCGGCAAACGGCGCGTGCCGCAAATGCGCATAGAGGCCGTCGACTCCATAGACGGCGACAAGGAGCGCGAGAGCGGCAAGCAGGATCCGGCGAAGTCGGCGCATGGAATCACCTCAGGAGCGAGAGGATATCATCGAGGCCGCCGACCGGCAGAGGCTGGTCCGCGACCAGCGCTTCGCCGTGATGAACGCCGATGAGCGAACCGTAATACCGGTCGCGCGATTCCAGACGGAAGAGGAAGTCCGCCGAGGCGCCGGTAAACTGCGAGCGAAATATTCGCAGCAGCTCCAGTTTCCGCTCGAACACGGCCGACGTATCCACGATGAACGTTGGCCTGTGGAAGTTGTGGATCGGGTAGAAAAGAAAAAGATCGGGCCTGTGCGGCGGGTTGGCGTCGCCCAGCGCGCCGAGCCCGCAGAAGAGCCGGGAGTTCTGCACCGCGAGACCGGCCGCCGCGTGATCCGGATGGCGGTCTTCCCAGAGCGGCGCCACCACGATCTTCGGCCGATGCCGCCGGATGGCGCCCGCGGCCAGGCGGCGGGTTTCCGGGGAATCGGCGAGACACCCGTCCGGCAGATTCAGATTTTCGCGCTCGGCATGGAGGAGTTTCGCGGCTTCGGCGGCTTCGATTCTTCTCTCCTCCGCCGTGCCGCGCGAGCCCATTTCGCCGTTCGTCAGATCCACAATGGCAAAGCGGACGCCGCGATCGCTCAGGAGCAGCGCGATGCCGCCGATGCCCCATTCCACATCATCCGGGTGTGCGCCAAAGAGCAGGACGTCTGCCGGTGCGCTCATTCGGGCGCGCTCGACGGCGGCACGATGCCCTTCAATCGCAGATAGACGCACATGTATCCGTACATTTCATTCGAGTGCCGGATCATGTTGTAGAGCGTCGAGAGTTTCGTCCGCGTGGGTTCGGGCGGAAACGGGCCGCCCAGACGCGAGCTGATCTTCTCCAGCGCGGCAGCGTCCGAAAGCGAAGCAAAGACCGCATCGCACGCGGCTGAGGACTGCCGCAGCAGGGCCACCAGATCGTCTTTCGACGTGGCTGCCGGGCGCGCGGGCCTTCTGTCGCGGCCCTGGATTCCTTCGCAGATGCGCAGGTTGGCTCCGGCGATGTGGGCGACGCGCTGGCCGAAGGATTGCATCCCCGGCGCCGGCTTGAAATCGTAATTCTCAGCCGGCATCTTCTGCGCCATTTTGAGCAGATTGTCGCGGACCACAGTCCATGGAAACCGCGCCTCGGATATGAGCGCGCCGGGAGTCTGCCCGAAAAGCACTGGCCCCCCGCACATCATCAAGCCGGACACAATGAAAACGAGACGACGCATGATTCCCCTTATGCCGCGTTATTGACCCTGACCGATCACCTGCTTCAGGAAGGCGTCGGCCGCGTAGCTGACCGCGCGCCGGGCGGGCTGCACCAGATAGATCTTCCGCTCCACTTCGATTTCCGGGACCCGCACCGCCACCAGCCTTTTCTCCGCAATCTCCTGCTGCACGCACATGCGCGGCAGAAATGCCACCCCCTGATTCTCCTCCACCATCCAGCGAATTGTCTCGACGGTCGGCATTTCGATATCCATCTTCAACCGGACTCCGTGCTCCTGAAACACCCGCAGCACGATCTCGCGATAGGGCGAAAGCACATTGTGGGCGACGAACGTTTCCTCGCCCAGTTCGTGGATCGCCACCACGCTGCGCGTAGCGAGACGGTGTTGAGGCGAAACCACGAATGCGAGGGAATCGGTGAAGATGACGCGCGAGTGCAGGCGATCGTCGCGCGGCTGATAGCTGATGACCCCGAGTTCCAGATTCCCGTCGACGATCTCGGCGGGAATGCGGCTCGAAAAGCTGCGCCGGACCTGCACCTGCACTTTCGGGAAAAGCCGCCGGTACCGCTGAATGTGTCGAAGCAGGTAGAGTCCCGTCGATTCGTTCGCGCCGATCACGAGCCGGCCTGCCGAATGGTCGCGCAGCTCTGCGATGGAGTTTTCCATCTCCGCTTCGAGATTCTGAAATCGCCTGGCGTATTCGAGCACCGTGCGGCCCGCATCGGTCAGAACAACGTCTTTTGCGGAACGGTCGAGCAGCTTTTCGCCCAGCTCCGTTTCGAGGCGCTGCAGAGCGAGTGAAACCGCCGGCTGCGTGCGCTCCAGTTTCTCGGCCGCCCGGGAGAAGCTGCGTTCATTGGCGACTGTCATGAAGACTCTGAGAGTGCTGAGTTCCACGAGCCAAGTATAATATTTAATAATTGAAAGTGCGAATAAAATAAATTTGCTTTATTGCTGAGTCGCTCCGCATAATGGCCTTGGAGTACCTTCCAACTTAGAGCCTATGAAAAATCGCGTCTGGATCTTCGACACGACCCTCCGGGATGGCGAACAGTCACCCGGTTGCAGCATGACCGTACCCGAGAAGCTGCGTATGGCGGGAAAACTGGTGGAACTCGGGGTGGACATCCTCGAGGCCGGTTTTCCGATTGCCTCACAAGGCGATTTCGAAGCCGTGGATGCGGTGAGCCGGGAATTCCCGTGGGTGCAGGTGGCGGCGCTTGCCCGGTGTACACGCCTCGATGTGGAGCGCGCGGCCGAGTCTCTGAAAAAAGCGCGGCGGCCGCGCATACACACCTTTCTCGCGACCAGCGACGTCCACCTCAAGTATAAGTTGAAGATGTCGCGCCAACAGGTTCTGGATCATGCGGTTGCCGCCGTCGAGCTGGCCCGCTCCTTTGTAGACGACGTGGAGTTTTCCGCCGAAGACGGAGCGCGCACGGATCCCGAATATCTGGAAGAAGTCGCGCGCGCGGTAGTCGGCGCGGGAGCCCGCACCGTCAACATTCCGGATACGGTGGGGTATTCGACGCCGGAGGAATACGGCGAAATCATCGGCCGCGTCGTCGACGCGCTGGGCGATACGGCGGTGGTCAGCGTCCACTGCCATGACGACCTCGGGCTCGCGGTGGCCAATTCGCTGGCCGCGGTCAAGGCGGGAGCCCGGCAGATCGAGTGTACGATCAACGGCATCGGCGAGCGCGCAGGGAACTGTTCGCTCGAAGAGGTCGTGATGATCATGAAGACCCGCAACGACCGGTATCCGTTCGCGACCGGCATCCACACCGAACATCTGTTCCCGGCCAGCCAGATGCTGAGTTCGATCATCAGCTTCGGGCCGCAACCGAACAAGGCCATCGTCGGCAGCAACGCCTTCGCGCATGAGGCGGGGATCCATCAGGACGGATATCTGAAGGAACGCAGCACCTACGAGATCATGGAACCGCGGTCCGTCGGCGTGCCCGAGAGCCGGCTGGTGCTGGGCAAGCACAGCGGACGTCACGCCTTGAAGAGCCGTCTGGAGGATCTGGGATTTGTCCTCACGAAGGAAGAGCTCGATCTGGTATACACGGAAATTACGGCTCTGGCGGACAACAAAAAAGGGCTGATGGACGAGGAGATCGCCGCGCTCGCCCGCCGCAGCCGGCAGACGCTCGCGGCTGCCACAGTAGACTAGATTCTGGCCGAGGCAGGGCGGATTTCGAATCCGCCGCGGGATGCCATTCTGCCCCGCGAATTTAAGGAGAAGACTTGAATCTCAATGTATTGGTGCTGCCCGGCGACGGGATCGGCGCCGAAGTCACCAGAGAGGCTGTGCGCGTGATGCGCGTCGTGGCCCAGAAGTGGGGTCACACGTTGACCATTCGGGAAGGATTGCTGGGGGGTATTGCGATTCATCGGACGGGCTCTCCCCTGCCCGCCGAGACGCAAAAACTCGCGCTGGAAGCGGATGCCGTGCTCATGGGCGCGGTCGGGCTTCCCGAGTTCGATAATGCTCCCACGGACAAGCGCCCGGAAACCGGACTCCTCGGCCTCCGCAAGGCCATGGCCGTGTTCGCCAACCTGCGGCCGGTGCGCAGCTACAAGGCTTTGCTCGATTCGTCACCGCTCAAGAACGATCGCGTGGATGGCGTCGACATGATCATTGTCCGCGAGTTGACCGGCGGCCTCTATTACGGCACCCCGCGCGGCATCTCCGGCAGCGGCATGGAGGAGCGCGGCGTCAATACGATGACCTACACGCGGGCTGAAATCGATCGCGTCTCACGCATGGCTTTCGAGCTCGCCCGCAAGCGCCGCCGCAAAATGACTTCGGTCGACAAATCGAATGTGCTCGATACGTCGCAGCTCTGGCGCCGGGTTGTTGTCGAGGTTTCGAAGGACTACAGCGACGTCGCGCTCGATCACCTGCTGGTGGACAACTGCGCCATGCAGCTCGTGCTGAATCCGAAGCAGTTCGACGTGGTGCTGACCGAAAATATGTTCGGCGACATCCTCAGCGACGAAGGCGCGGTGCTGGCCGGATCGATCGGGATGCTGCCCTCTGCCTCCATCGGTGCGAAGAAGCCTTCCGGCGCGTGGACCGGTCTTTACGAGCCGGTACACGGCTCCGCCCCCGACATCGCGGGGCAGAACAAGGCGAATCCGTTCGGGGCAATCGGATCCGTGGCGGCGATGCTCGAATACAGCTTCGGGCTTTCTGAAGAAGCCGCGGCGGTAAATCGCGCCATGGAACAGGTACTCAACAGCGGCAAGGTGACGGCGGACCTTCGTCCCGCCGGCAAGCCCGCCACAACAGAAGAAACAGGAGAAGCAGTTTGTCAGGCAATTTGACGTTAAGCCAGAAGGTCTGGGATTCGCACGTCGTCCACCAGGAACCGGGCGCGCCCAGCCTGATTTATATCGACCTGCATCTGGTGCATGAAGTCACCTCGCCGCAGGCCTTTCAGGGGCTGCGGGATCGCGGCCTCAAGGTTCGCCGTCCCGATCTCACGATCGCGACCACGGACCACAGCATTCCCACCACCGACCGTTCGCTGCCCATCGTCGACCCGATCGCGGCCAATCAGGTTTCGCAGCTCGAGAAGAACTGCCGCGAGTTCGGCATCACGCATTACGGCGTGCATTCCAGCCATCAGGGCATCGTCCATGTGATCGGGCCGGAACTGGGCCTCACGCAGCCCGGCATGACCGTGGTCTGCGGCGACAGCCACACCGCGACGCACGGAGCGTTCGGCGCGCTTGCGTTCGGCATCGGAACCAGCGAAGTGGAAAACGTCCTCGCCACGCAGTGCCTGCTGCAGCGCCCGTCGAAAACCTTCCGTGTGAACGTGACCGGCTCGCTCCGGGAGGGCGTCTCGGCGAAGGATATCATCCTCGCGCTCATCGCGAAGATCGGCATCGGCGGCGGCACGGGCACGGTGCTCGAGTATACGGGTCCGGCCATCCGGGCTCTCGACATGGAAGCACGCATGACCGTCTGCAACATGTCGATCGAAGGCGGAGCGCGCGCGGGTATGATCGCGCCCGACGATACGACGTTCCAGTATCTCCACGGCCGCCCGTTCGCCCCGAAGGGTGCGGA
Organism: uncultured Solibacteraceae bacterium; assembly: GCA_964639095.1. Taxonomy (GTDB): domain Bacteria; phylum Acidobacteriota; class Terriglobia; order Bryobacterales; family Bryobacteraceae; genus BOG-234. Next base: position 3,811 of record CAZXCO010000693.1, on the reverse strand, counting down.
CTGGGATGCCGCGGTGGCGCGCTGGCGCACGCTGCCGACGGATCCCGGCGCCACGTTCGACCGCGAAGTCACGATCGACGGCGACGCGCTGGAACCGATGATCACCTGGGGAACGAACCCTGGCATGGGCGTTCCGATCAACAGCGCGGTTCCGGAGCCATCGAGCGTTTCCGACCCGCTGGAACGCGACGCACTGGCCAAGGCCCTGCAGTACATGGGTCTTGAGAGCGGCAGGCCGCTGGCTGGCCATGCCGTCAACGTGGTTTTCATCGGCAGTTGCACCAATTCGCGCATCTCCGATCTGCGCAGCGCGGCCAGCGTGCTCAAGGGGCGCAAGGTGAATCCGGGAGTTCGGGTCATGGTGGTTCCCGGATCGATGGAGGTCAAGCGCCAGGCCGAGGCCGAGGGGCTGCCGGAAATCTTCCGCGCCGCCGGATGCGACTGGCGGGAGCCGGGCTGCTCCATGTGCATCGCGATGAACGGCGATCAGCTGCAGCCGGGCCAGTACAGCGTCTCCACCAGCAACCGCAACTTCGAGGGCCGGCAGGGCAAGGGCGGCAGAACATTTCTGGCGTCGCCGCTGACGGCCGCAGCCAGCGCTATTACCGGCGTGGTCACCGACGTGAGGACAATCCTGTGAAACCGTTTCTTCCCTTCGAATCCCGGCTGGCGCCGATGCCAGTCAATAACATCGATACCGACCAGATCATCCCGGCCCGATTCCTGAAGACCACCTCCAAAGAAGGGCTCGACAAGCAGCTTTTCTGCGACTGGCGGTACGATGCGCAGGGGAATCCGAAACCCGATTTCATTCTGAACACGCCGCGCGGGCAGAACGTGCAGATCCTGCTGGCAGGGGACAACTTCGGCTGCGGCAGTTCGCGCGAGCACGCGCCGTGGGCGCTGACGCAGTTCGGCTTCCGTGCCGTGATCAGCACCTCCTTCGCGGATATCTTCAAGGGCAACGCGCTGAAGAATTCGCTGCTGCCGATTGTGGTTTCGCCCAAGGTTCACGAGAAGCTGCTCGCGCTTCCGGAGGACGCGAAGGTGCGGGTGGACCTGGCCTCGCAGACCCTGACGCTTCCCGACGGGGAGAAGGTCGAGTTTCCGGTGGACCCGTTCTCAAAGACCTGTCTGCTGGAAGGCATCGACGAGCTGGGCTGGATTCTGAAGCAGGAAAGCGCCATCGCGGCTTACGAAGCGAGGCGCGTCGGATCCATCAACACACTTTCGCCTCTCTAAGCCGAACGGCTGGTCGTAGTTCCGCAAACGGTACGGTGTCATCTATAGTGGTCATATGATGAACCGGCTGGCCGGGATGCGCAAAGCCCGCGGGATTTCCGCCATCGATCTGGCCGCGCAGGTAGGGGTGACACGGCAGGCGATTTACGCGATCGAGGCCGGCACCTACATGCCAAACACCGCAGTCGCGCTGCGGCTTGCCAAGGTTCTGGATTCGTCGGTCGAGGATTTGTTCGCGCTCGAGGAAGAGCAGCACCCGGCGGGCGAGGTTCGCGCCTTCGAGCCTCTCGACGAAACCCGGCCGCTCGGGTTGGGCGAGCCGGTTCAGCTTTGCCGCGTCGGGCGGCGCGCGGTCGGAGTGGCGCCCGCGGCGTTTCCCGCCTGGCTGCCGGTAGCCGATGGCATCGTCAGCGGGACAGGGCACGCCGCCATGGCATCCGAGCCCGACGACGACAACAGACTCCTGATTGCCGGATGCGATCCTGCGCTTTCGCTTCTTGCCCGGCATGCCCGCGAGGTGGGCATCGAGATCATCCTCGCGAACGGCAACAGCGCGCGTTCGCTCGAATGGCTTCGCGGCGGCAGGATCGATATCGCGGGAAGTCATCTGAACGACCCGATTGCCGGCGGCCGCGGCCTTTCGGTGGTCACATTCGCGCTCTGGGAAGAGGGTTTTGTGGTCCGGCGCGGCAATCCCCGTGGGATCCGGAGCGCCGCCGATCTCGCCAACTCCCGGGTGGAGTTCGTCAATCGGGAGGAGGGATCCGGCAGCCGGAGGCTGTTCCATTCCGTCATCGAAGCGGCGGGTATGACTCCGTCGCAGGTCAAGGGCAGCGAGACCAGCGTTCCAGGCCATCTGGCCGCCGCCTGGGCGGTGGCGTCGGGCGCCGCCGACTGCTGCATCGCCGCCGGTTCCGCTGCGCGCCGTTTCGGGCTCGATTTCGTCCCCCTTGCCTCCGAGCGATTCGAACTGGTGCTGCACAAGCGGGACCTTGCAAAGAAGTCCATTCAGGCCGTGCTGGACGTTCTCAACCGGACGCGTTTCCGCCGGGAGTTGGAGACAATCGCCGGTTACGACGTGTCGCGCGCGGGCGAAACGATTTTGTGATGCCTGCATGGCACACTGGAGTCCATGAGCCGATTTCTGATAACGGGCGGTGCGGGCTTCATCGGGTCGGCACTCGTGCGCGGTGTTCTGGCGCATGGCGCCAGTAAAGTGGTCGTCGTCGACAATCTGATCACGGGCCACGAGCGGAATCTCGAAGAGGTTTCCGGAGCGATCGATTTCCAACGGATCGACATCCGTGACTATGAAGCTCTGCGGAAGGCCATGGAAGGGATCGAAGTGGTGTTTCATGAAGCCGCGATCCCGTCGGTGCCGCGCTCGATTCACGAACCCGTCCCGTCGCATGAGATCAATATCGGCGGCACGTTCAATGTTCTGCGGGCGGCAGTCGAAGCAGGAGTCAGGCGGGTGATTTACGCGGCTTCCTCGTCAGCTTATGGCGACACGGAGGTCCTGCCGAAAGTCGAAACGATGACTCCGTGCCCGAAATCGCCCTATGCCGCGCAAAAGCTGCTGGGCGAGCATTACATGTCCGTCTGGGCGTCCTGCTTCCCCATCGAGACGGTGAGCCTTCGGTATTTCAATGTTTACGGCCCGCGGCAGGATCCCGGGAGCCCTTACTCGGGAGTGTTGTCGTTGTTCATGAAGGCGATCCTCGCGCGGCAGGCGCCGACGATCTTCGGAGATGGCGAGCAGTCGCGCGACTTCACCTACGTCGACGACGTGGTCGGACTGAACATCAAGGCCGCCGAGGCGCCGTCAAATGTTTCGGGCCGCATGTATAACGCGGGGAACGGCGGGCGCATCACGTTGAACGAGGCATGGGCGCTGCTGGAAAAGATCGAAGGCGTCAGGATCGCTCCGAAATACGGACCGCCTCGGGAAGGTGACGTGAGGGATTCTCAGGCCGATACGCAGGAGGCCCGGCGGGATCTGGGGCACAAGCCCCAGTTCACGTTCGAACAGGGCATGCGGGCGACGCTCGACTGGTACCGCAAGAGCCTGCCGGCCGTGCAGACTCCGGCTGCCGGGGCTGTATGAACTGGCGCTCCCGCCGGCAGCCCTGGCTTTGCCTGTGAGTAGTCCGAACGATCGCTGGGCGTGCGGAATCTGCTCGGGAGTCTCCGGGAACAAGCCCACCGCTCTCGGGGCAAACGACCGGCCCCGGCTTGAGCTTATATAGCGGCCAGACCGCAAACACCTGCGGGACCGCAGACCGGCTTGCTGCGTTGAGCCATTTTGGTGGTTTTTCTCAATCGCCTTGCTGATACCAACGAAACGTCTTCCCATCCCAGTACAACAGGCCACTGGGCCGACTTAGGCCATTCAACAAGAGTAAGACCTCGCCCCAGAGAGCAGGCGGAGGGATTGCCCGGTAGATCGTAGAAAGTAGCGACTCTCAAGCTCGGAGCCTTGATAGGCTCAGAGCAATTTTTCTTAGCAGGAAAAAAGGAGAGTCGCTATGAAGAAACCTTATCAGATCGAATCGTTACGGGCCGTGAA
>CAZXCO010000692.1:0-3488 GCA_964639095.1 uncultured Solibacteraceae bacterium | reverse complement strand
CATGAACGGCATCGAGCAACTTCTTTTGCTCGGAATAGTCGACATCCAAGGACTGCATTTGCAGCAGCTTTAGCCGTTCATGTTGAGGGTGGTTCTTTGGCGGCAGCCATGGCTCCCATGAACCACCGATAAGCCGGAAGTGTCATCGGGCAGTTGATATGCCGCCATGGCCGGGCGGAATTCGGCAGCCGGGTTTGTAGGGACTGAATCTTCGTTAATACGGTTACTCTTGGCAAGGCTCGGGCGCATCGGAAGGCGGAGTGGAACCGCCCTTTTTGCGTTTGGAGCCGGCGGGCGGAATGGCGGCATTTGAGCCATCATCCGCCGTATCGGGCGGCGGCGCCGACGGCGGCTGGTTCCGCAGGCGGTAGCTTTTACCTTGGAACGCAAGTAACTCGGCGTGGTGCAAGAAGCGGTCGAGAATCGCCGTGGCGCTGGGCACGTCTCCGATGAGCTTGCCCCAATCTTCAAGCGGGCGGTTGGAGGTCATCATGGTCGAGCGAGTCTCATAACGCCTCATGATGATTTCGAACAAGACCTCGCCGCTCTGGCGCGGCAAATTCTTCATTCCCATGTCATCGACGATCAGGAGGTCCGGTTTCAGATAGCGAGCGAGCACTTTGTCCTGACCGCCCACGGCCTCATCCACCAGGAACTCGCGGACCACATCGAAGATCGAACGATACAAGACCACAAAGCCTTGCTTGATCGCGTGATAGCCGATGGCTTGGACGGCAAAGCTCTTCCCCGTACCCGGCGGACCGATCAGCAGTGCGTCGCGCCGCTCGCGCACGAAGCGGCAGGTGGCCAGATCGAAGACTTGCTTCTTGGGCAGCGAGGGATTGAAAGACCAGTCGAATTGGTCGAGCGGCTTGAGTTCGCGGAAAGCGGCCGCTTTCACGCGGCGTCCGATGAGCCGCTGATCGCGCACCAGCAGTTCGTCTTGCAAGACGAGTTCCAAGAACTCGGCGTGGCTGAGTTGATGACCGGCGGCTTCTTGCAGCCGCACGTCCAACGTCTCGGCCAGTCCTGAAAGACGCAACTGCCTCAAGGCGGATAACAGACGATCGTTCATGAAGTTACTCCTGGTGAAATGGGAAACGGGGAACTACGCTAGATTCGTCCGGCGAAACGGAGCCAGGCTCTGCTGAGGAGCACCCTGACAAGGGATCGCCGGATCTGGGCGGAAGCGCTTCCGCATGACCCTGGCCGTCCCTCACCGGATGGCCGGGGTCGATTTCTTTCGGCGCCCGGTTGGCGACAGCTGCTTCTGCCCAGCCGTACCTCTCAAAACCTTCGCCCAGGGATGGGCGACTGCCTTGGCGATGGATCGCCCGGGCGACGACTTGGCCGTAATCATCCATTGGGCGGATGATCGGGTGCTCGTCGAGGAACGGCAACGGCTTCTGTGGTAGGGCATCGCGAGCCAATAATTGGCGCAGCGTTTTCAGGCGGAAAACGCCGTAGGAGATTGCGGTTTCGCAGGCTTTTTCCAAGGCTTCGTGGGGATGCTTCTGGCCGAGACTTAGCAGGCCTTGTAGCGAGCGCGTGCCTTCGATGCCCCGGCCGGCGAGCATCGCTTCAGCCCAGGCATGGGCCTGCGGGCCGATCCAACTGATCTTATTGAGCAGGTAGCCGGCGCCGCGTTCCAGTCCGCTGATCTTGTGCGGATGCACATGATGCTCATGGGTGCGGAAACGTCCTTTCTCATGCCGCACGTGGATGGCGATCTGCTCCCAACGGTGGTTGAACACGCGCACCAGTCGCGTATCCCACCGCGCCCAGACTTTGCACCCCAGATACTCGGGCGGCACGGAATAATAAGCTTTGGCCACCTCGACATGGCCGTCGCGAGCGACGACGCGTTGCGATTCTTGAAACGAGGGAAAGCGTTCGACGGGAAGCGGCGCCAATGCCGCCCGTTCGACGTCCTGGAACACTTTGGCGACCTGCCGCTTGGTCGTGCCGTGGATTCGCGTGTCGGCGACGGTCGCTTCCCAGTGTTCGAGGAATCGTTGTTGTGCATCCAGGCTGGCGAACGAACGAGCTTTCAGGGCGTTGTTTTTTACGTATTTGACGCCCGACTCGACCTTTCCTTTATGTCTGGGCATGTAGGGTCGGGTCGGCAGGATCACCGTACCGTAATGCCGGCAGAACGATTGCAGCTTGGGGACGAGTTCGGGATCGAACCAGTCGGGATGCGCGACGGCCGCTTTTAAGTTGTCGATTACAAGCGTCTTGGGCGCGCCGCCGAAATGGGCGAACGCGTTCTCCAAGCAACGGATGAAATCTTCCGTCGTTTGAGTAAACGTCGCTTCGCTGTAACCCTTCCGCGAGTGGCTGAGCACGATGCGGAAGACATGCGACTTGCGTCGCTTGCCCTCAGCATTGACGATCGGCGCACCGGCGCCGAAGTCGACTTGAGCCTCTTCACCCGGCGCCGTCTCTAAGCGACGGAATGGCGCTATGGGATCGCCGCCTAGCGAACGCACGAAGCGTTTCACGCTGTCGTATGCGGCCGTGAAGCCGTGATCTGCGACCAGGTCTTGCCAGATCCGCTGGGCCGAGAGCCCTTGATCGAGCTTGGCCAGAATCAGTTCGCGATGTGGTTCACATTCACTACGCCGCCCGAAACGCGTGGCGTTTTGGCTACACGCCGCGGCCTCTGACCCGGCGGGCGGAATGGCGGCATTTGACGTCCCGTCGACGGCATCGGAGCCGGCGGGCGGAATGGCCGCATTTGAACCGGCCGTGAGATTGCTACTCCCGGCACGATCCGATGCCTCGCCTTCGAGAGCCGGGACGCCGGCAAAAGTGGCGGCATTTGGTTCCTCAGAGCCGGCGGGCGGAATGGCGGCATTTGGCCCGCCCAAGTGGCGCGACAGATACCGCCGGACCGTGTCCCGGTCGATGCCCAGCTCGTCGGCGATCCGTCGCCGCGACCAACGTAACGAATGGAGATGTAATATCGCTTGAATAATCGCCATCTTGAGTCGATTCGCCATCAGCGGTCTCCGTCAACCTGAGATTGGTTGACGAACACCACCGGCGAATTGCGCTCCGCTCAAAATGGCTGCATTTCATTCCGCCCGCCTGGCGGCATTAGACCGCCCGCTGACACTGGACGCCGCCGCTTTCCCTGGGCCGATGCGAACGGCCAGAACCTGGCTGCCAGAACCTGGCTGATTGGCGGCTCGAACCGGAAGCGAAGTTCAAGCGGGCGGCGCACTGAAGTTCGAGTTGTGCCGGGAGCCGGGGACGGCGGAAGGTTGAACTTCAAGCAGCGCGAGCTTACTCCAAAGCTCTTCGGAGATGGCCCTGGCTGATTGCGCCGTCGTCTTGTGCCGCGGGCTGGCCAAGCCTAGATGGCACGACAGCGGATTGCTAAAAGCGTCCGCGAAATAGATCCACGAGTTAAGCGGTGGTCGATGGCGCGGCGTCGGCGGTTTCGAGGAAAGCGCCCATTCGGCGGAACTTCTCGTAGCGGC
>CAZXCO010000691.1:0-2442 GCA_964639095.1 uncultured Solibacteraceae bacterium | reverse complement strand
AAGATTCCTGCGGCGGAAGATGGTCAGTTGCCGGCATATCTGGCCGCCACGTTGTGCATATCGCATCTCTTCCTCAGCACGAAAAGCGCCACGGGCCGCATCGAATAAATCAGCAACACGCTTGAATCGCGCTGCGTTCAGGCGCGCAATTGTTTGTTTTGACGCAGGATCGCCACATCTTATCCGCTTGAAAACGAAATGGCCACGGGCATCGGTGTCCGGCCGGAAACGTGTAACACGTCAGGGCATGAAACGCGATTTCCTGTGGATTCTGTTTCTGGTTCTTGTGTTCGCATCGGCTCCCGGTGTCATGCGTTTGGGCGCCCTCTGGAAGCCGCCGGCCGACTCGCCGCAGATCGTTTCGTTCACCGCCACGCCGCGAGTGATTCGCGCGGGCGAATCGGCCACGCTCAGTTGGCAAGTGCAGGGAGTCGACTCGGTGACGATCGCATGGAGACCGGACGATTATTCGCGCGAACCCATGGAACAGCGTACGGGGCTGCCGCCTTCCGGCATGATGGTCGTGCAGCCGAGGACAAGCACTTTTTACATCCTGAAATGCGATTCGCGTTCGGGAGACGTCTGTATGGCGGCCAGCACTTCGGTGCGAGTGAAGTAATCCCTGCTGAGGCGGCCGGAAAGGAAAAGCCATGGCCAGAAAAGCAATCAAATGCGTCGTGATCACACCTGAGAAGGAAGTCTCCTTTCGGAAGAAACTCGATCGTTTGAAGGAGCGGATCCGTCAGAGGGCGTTCGAATTGTATAGCAGGAGGGGCCGGCCCGGGAGTGAAAAGTCGGACTGGCTGCAGGCCGAACATGAGATGATGCTGTGTCCCCTGGCCGGTATCGAGGGCGATGGGCGCGCCATCCGGATCACCGCGGCTGTTCCGAACGCTGACGCAAACGACCTGACAGTCGACGTGCTTCCCGGCGAACTCGTGGTGGAAGCCCAGCCCCCCGCAGGACGTTCGATGGAGCGATGTTCCGAGTTTCCGCTGCACGACGCAATCAACCCCGCAGCAGTGACAGCGGAACTGCAGGACGGGCAGCTCACGATTGTCGCACCGAAGGCAGCGCGCGCAACCGGAGTGGGTCAGATGACGCAGAAGCGCTGAAACCGCAGGCGCGGCATGGTCCTGCGAAAAGACGCCACACGTATGGAAATAAAGACGATCGAACACTGGCAGGACTGCTTTTATCTCCTGGATATCGTGGCGGACGAACTGCGCAGGGAGTTGTGCCATGACATTCACCCACATCCTCTTCCCCACTGACTTTTCCGACCGAAGCCGGGCCATCGCTCCTCACGTCCGGGAACTGTGCACCCGATTTGGGGCATCGCTGACGCTGCTCCACGTCGTCCACGTGCCACTCATGGCTTACGGCACGTTCGACGCGCCAGTCACGTTCGATTTCCCTCTGGCCGAATTGAAAGAGAGCGCCGGGAAGATGCTCGCCGAGTTCGCAGCTGCGGCCTTCCCGGGCATACGGGTAAAGACAGTTGTCGACGATGGCGATCCGGGGTCATGTATCGCCGAGTTTGCCAGAACCAGCGGCGTCGATCTGATCATGATGCCGACACGGGGTCATGGACGGTTTCGAGCTATGCTGCTCGGCTCCGTAACCGCAAAAACCCTGCATGACGCGACGTGCCCGGTATGGACGCAGGCTCACTGCGAAGAGGCCGGCACGGAACATCTCCAATGGCAGAATATTCTCTGCGCCATCGACACCGATGAGGAAGGTGAGCGGCTCATTTCCGCTGCCGCGGAACTGGCCGCGACCTCGAAGGCCACAATTCACATCGTTCACGCCGTGGGATCGCCGGATCTGGCCGCCGAGCAGTTTGGCGGCTCCGAATTCACGAAATTCCTGAAGGATCAGGCGCGACGAACCATCGCCGACATGCAGAGGAAGGCCGGTACGAAATTCGGCGTCTGCATTGAGGCCGGCGGAGCTTCGGAAGTGATTCGTTACGCAGCGGAGACCTTTCAGGCGGATCTCGTCCTGATCGGCCGCGGCGTGCTGCCGCGATTCGCGGGCGGCTTGCGGTCGCAGGCTTACAGGATTGTGCGCGACACGCCCTGCCCGATCCTCAGCATCTGACAATGCTGCTTCTGGTGGATACTTCGCCGGCTCGATGAACGGCAGTGCCGGCGAATTTTCCGATCAGCGAGCGACCCCGTCGATCAGGCGTTCCACTTCCGCGCGAAGCGCCGGCAGCGGAATCGGCTTGGTGACATAACTGTCGAATCCGGCCGCCATCGCCCGATCCCGATCTCCCCGCATCGCACTCGCGGTGAGCGCCATGATCGGAGTCGACGCGAATTTTCCGTCGCGGCGAAGCTCTCCAAGTACGCCGAAACCATCGATGCCGGGCATGTGAAGGTCAAGAATAATCAGGTCCGGCTCGACTTCCCGGGCACACCGTATTGCTTCCAG
>CAZXCO010000690.1:0-5121 GCA_964639095.1 uncultured Solibacteraceae bacterium | reverse complement strand
ATCCGTTGACAGATGGCGAGTCCAATACCGGTCCCTGGGTATTCTTCGCTCGTGTGCAGACGTTTGAACAGTCCAAAAATTGTCTCCTGATACTCGGGATCGATCCCGATGCCGTTATCGCTGACAGAGAAAGTACAGTGGCCATTCCCGCTTTCGGCATCCACATGAATTTCCGGAGCGCGCTGCGGACTCCTGTACTTGATGGCATTGCCGATCAGGTTCTGAAACAACTGCTGCAGGTGTGCCCTATGGACTCGCACAGAAGGCATTGGACCGGTCGTGATCTGTGCTCTGCTTTCCGAAATGGCAGTCGCCAGGTTCGCAAGCGCGGCGTTCAGCGGGTCGCTTGCATCCACCGGTTCTGAGGGGTACTCGAATTTGGTTATCTGAGTGTAAGCCAGCAAATCGCGGACGAGCATTTCCATACGCGCGGCGCCGGCGTGCAAAAACTGCAGAAACTGAAGCCCCGGTCCATCCAGACTGCCGCGATAGCGATCCTCGAGGAGTTCGCTGTAAATCCGAATGCTGCGCAGCGGCTCCTGAAGGTCGTGGGTAGCGGAATATGCGAACTGCTCCAGATCCGCGTTGGCGCTCCGCAGGTCCTCCTCGCTGCGCTTCAGTGCATCAATGTCGGTGCAGGAGCCGAACCACTTCGAGATATTCCCCCGTGCATCCCGCACTGGCAGCGCCCTTCCCATGAACCATCGCCAGCGCTGCTCGCGCGCGTCCCAAAAACGATACTCGATGTTGTAGGGTTCTCCCGATGCAACCGACTGACGCCAGGTGTCACGGCAGCGGTGGATGTCCTCGGGGTGAATAATTGGTTCCCAACTCACGTCTCCAAACGTGCCGCGGCTGAACCCGGTGAATTCGTACCAGCGCTCGTTGTAGTAATCGACATGGCCGTCCGGCCGCGCGCTCCATATGATCTGCGGCATGGCGTCGGCGAGCTGCCGGAACCTGGCCTCGCTCGCAAGCAGGGCTTCCTCTGCCCGCTTTCGGTCTGTGATATCCCGGGCGATTTTCGAAGCGCCGATGACCATTCCCGTCGCATCCCTTATGGGCGAAATCGTCAACGAAATATTCAGGAGAGACCCATCCTTGCGCTTCCGGATCGTCTCGAAGTGGTCCACGCGTTCGCCGCGCCTCAGCCGGCTCAGGATTTTCGGTTCCTCAGCCAGCCGCTCGGCGGGCATCAGGATTGTGATGGGCTTTCCGATCGTCTCCTCTGCACTGTAACCGAACAGGCGTTCGGCGCCGTGGTTCCAGCTCGTGATGATTCCATTAATGTCTTTGCTGATGATGGCATCGTCCGAGGAGTCGACGATTGAAGCCAGAAGGCGCGCCGCGCTGTCCACTCGCCGACGCTCGCTGATGTCCCGTGTGATCGCGAGCTGAACCGTGCTTGCGTCGAAATACCGCATCGGTGCGGCGTGAGTCTCCACTCGCCGCCGGTCGCCGCGAATCCCTATGATGTCGAATTCCAGAGTCCCTTTTTCGCCCCTGCACACCTTATCGTGAAATTCGCGAAACCGGTCCCGGTCTTCGGGTGCGATCAGATCGTAAACGCTCGCGCCCTCGACCTCCGCGGCGGAAGAAGCGCCAACCATAGCCAGCCCCGAGGCATTCATCTGCAGGAGCGCTCCGTCCTGGGCCACGATCTTCACGCATTCCGGGACCGTCTCCACGATTGTGCGGAAGTGTTCCTTTGCCTGCATTTCCGAGGTTTTGCGCTTTGTGATATCCACAAGAACGTTCACCCCGCCCGTAATGTGGCCCTCGGAATCGCGAAGCGCCGCGGGATACGGGATAAACCAGAAACGGGTACCATCCGGCCTTTCTGCAACACATTCCACTTCCTGGGGTGGTTCTTCTCCTTTCAGCGCCAACGCCATAGGGCATTGATCGTGGGGGAGGCGGGAGCCATCAGGGAGGAAAAGTCGCCAGGTGACACACCATTGGTCGGTGCCGAGTTCGGGCGTCCGGCCCGCGAGCTGGACAGCCGCCTTGTTGTAATACGTGAGCCGGCCTTCCGCGTCTGTCGTGTAGATCGCGAGGGGCAGCGCGTCCGTCATCTCACGAAAGCGATCACTGCCGCCTTCACTGCTGGCGACCTGTGTAAGTGCCTGAACCACCCCTGCTTTCACGCCGAATCCTCAGCATTTCTCGATCCAGGATCGCTTCGTGATACGGGATACTATGCCCTGCGCCGGCAATTCGTATCTCCTGTAACGAATTCCCCCTGTTCGAATACGCCGGCGCTCAGGAACCACGCCAGCAATCCCACCTTGCGGCTTTATGGCTGGTAGGGCAGGACGGTCTGGTTGCTGGACTGATTGTCCTGCGCTACGGTGATCGTGATCGTACTCGCCGGCAAGCCGGACGGTACCTGGAAGTTCATCTGGTACAGACCGACAAGCCCAGGCGTGAGGCCCGCGAAGAGAATTGGGGATGGCGCCCCGTTGATGGTCAGCACCGGTGGATCGTCCGGCAAAGCCAGCGGGTCGCTGGGCGAGGCCGCGCCGCTTGCCAGATTCGCATTTGTGCCGCCCATGCCTGCAAGATAGGCCACCAGATACTCGCCTGGTTTTGCCGGCGAGGACTGGCTGACCAGCGAACCGTCCGCGTGCTGCGCAATCAGCGTTCCGTCGGGGAAAGCCGCGAGACCCGGCGTGGCCTGCGAGAGCACGATCGTGTCGGGCGTTGTCAGGGCGCCATTTGCCGAGACGATCACCTGGTACTCCTTCCCTGGCTGCAGTTCGAAGGGGATCTGCGCGTTGATCTGGCCCGGACTGACGTAATAGAGCGGCGTCTCGAAGCCGCCCATAATGACCGAGGTGCCGTTCAGGTCCGTCGGCAGAGGAATGGCGGTTGGTTGCGCGGTCTGCGAAGCGAGATTCTGGCCGTAGATCTGCACGATGGTCCCTGGAGCCAGCGTCCCGCCCACGAGTGGGTCAAAGCTGTGCAGGGTTCCATGCGGTGTGAGAATGGGAGCGGCATTGGGAGTCACGGCGCCGCCGATGCTGCTGACGGCATCCGGAAATCCGGGAGCGCTGGCGCGCACATTGATCGACACCTGGGCCGCCGGGTTGCGTGGCGACCAGGTTCCGGAATAAATTCCATTGCCGGGATCGGCGAGCGACAGCGCGAGCGGCGGATCGCCATTTGAAAAAGCCGCGACGATCTGACCGTCGGCGACCACACCGCCGCAATCGTTTGAGAGCTGGATGACCAGCGGCGTGGGCCATGCGGCGGGCGCGGAGAAGTTATTCACGAGACCCGTCTGGGTGGGTGCGAGCGCGGAGGGTATACAGCCCGCGGCGCGCGGCGCGCTGAGGCGCGAAATCGTGCCCGCCGTGGAAGCCTGCTGGTCCGTGCTCTGGCCGGTGACGATGAGCGTCACGTTCACCGTGCGGACAGCCGTTGCGGAGAGCGAGTAACTGACGCCGCCTGTGTAAATGCCTGGCTTCAGGCCGGTCGTGTCGATACTAACCGTCGTGGCGCCGCTCTGGCTCCTGCTGGCCGACCCGACGCCCGGCGTTACCGAAAGCCAGGATCCGTGGTCAGACGTGGTGGCGCTGGTCTGGAATGTCAAAGGGCTGGGCGAACCGGAATAAACGGTCACGTTCTGCGGCGGCAGCACGCCTCCTGCGGCACTGATAAAGAGCAGGCCGCCGGGCTCCGGATCCGGAACCACAGGATCGGTCGCCGGCGCGACATTGAGAATGACTTCGAAATCCAGCGGCGAATTGCTTGCGTCGTCCGATTTGATGTCGATTCTGCCGTAGTAGGCTCCAGGTGCAAGAACCGCGGCGGCGGCCGGGTCGATGGAGAAAGCTACTGTCCCGGGTTGCGCCGACGACGAGGTTCCACCAGTCGTGGCGAGCGTCAGCCAGCTTGCGCCGGGAATCACGGATGCGGTCCACTTCACCGGGGCCTGGCTGTTGACGTCCACCAGGAAGGACCCGTTGGGGTTCCCGGGCGCGCTGCCGGCGGGCATGTTGAACTGCGATCCCTCCGGGGCAAGCGTCATGGTCGAGTTGGGCGCGATGAACAACGTCACGGGCACCGCACCCTGACCGGCCGATGTGACGATATCGACCTCCGTGCGGTAGAAGCCCGGCGACAGCAGCGCCGGATTGACCGTGACCGGAACGGCGGCGGCAGCGTTCCCTCTCAGAGTGCTCGGAGGCGCACCCGCCGTGCACCATGCGGCCTTGCAAACCATGGAGGCGAAGCCGATCGATCCGCCGCCCTTGTTCTGCAGACTGATCGTCTGGCTGAGCGTTCCCGTTTCCGCTGTCCCGATCGCAAACGAGAGGAGACTGGTGCCGATGTCGAGCTTCGGCGGAGCGGATTGGACGGCGAGATCGATGGGCAGAGTCTGAGTGTGGCCCGCACACGCCGTCGAGGCGCATGTGACGACGAGAGAGGTCGGATAATCGCCGGCGCCAAGGGAAAGCGCGGCGGCCGTGAGAGAAATTCGCAGGGAATCCGGCGTGCTCGTGCCGCCTTCGACCGCAAGCCACGAGACCTGCGGGTCGAGCTTCAGCGTGTAGTCGAGCTTCTCCGCCGCGACGGTGGATTGGACGCCGACGGTCTGCGCTTCCGGCAGGATCGCCGCAGGCGTCGAGATCGAGAAGCTGAGCGCCCCCGAGGTCAGGATCAGATCGGGCGATGCTTCGCGGATCGCCAGCAGGAATTTCGCGGTCGTTTTGGTTCCGGCCGCGTCCGTTACAGCGAGTTCGGGCGAAAACAATCCGCCGACCGCCGGCGTACCGCCGAGTTTCCCATCACTGGAAAGATTCATGCCGCCGGGCAGAGACCCGCTTTCGAGCGACCACTTGTAAGGAGAGACGCCGCCCTGCGCCGTGAGAATCTGCTGCGGATAATCGACGCCGTTCATCCCGGAAGGGAGCGATCGGGTCGTGATGACGAGCGGGGCGGGCTGGATGACGATATGGGCCGTGGCGGTGGCAATCGCTCCGGCCGTATCGACGGCCTGAACGCCGAACTGAAACGTACCCGGTTCGGCGGGCGTTCCCGAAAGCGTGCCGGAACCGCTCAGCGTGAGGCCTTTCGGCGCCGCGCCCGAAATCACCGTCCACGTGTAGGGTGGCA
>CAZXCO010000689.1:0-2543 GCA_964639095.1 uncultured Solibacteraceae bacterium | reverse complement strand
TATCCCGCTCGATCGCCTGCTGCAGATCGGTTATGCCGATCTCCGGCGCAACCAGGAGCAGTTTCGGGAAACGGCGAAGAAGATCGATCCGCGGAAAACGCCGCAGCAGATTCTGGAAGCCGCCGAGAAGGACCATCCTTCCGCGGCCAACCTGCTCGCCGCCTTTCGGAATACGCTCGGAGGCCTGCGCGATTACATCGTGAAGCACGGGATCGTCACGATTCCGTCTCCCGTGCCGCCGATCGTCGAGGAAACGCCGCCCTTCATGCGCGCGCTGACCTCGGCGTCGATGGATACGCCGGGGCCCTACGAGAAAGTGGCGAAGGAGGCATTTTTCAATGTGACGCTGCCGGAGAAGGACTGGACTCCGGAACATGTCGAAGAGCATCTGCGCATGTTCAACCGGGGCGTGATCACGAGCACTTCGATTCACGAGACTTATCCGGGCCACTACGTTCAGTTCCTCCGGGTGCCAAGCGCGCCTTCGAAGGTTCGCAAACTTCTCGGTGCGAACACCAATGTGGAAGGATGGGCCCACTACTGCGAGCAGATGATGATCGACGAAGGCTACGGCAATGGGAATCTCCGGCTGCGGCTGGGGCAGTTGCAGGATGCGCTGCTGCGGGATGCCCGCTATATCGTGGGCATCCAGATGCACACGGGCGACATGACCCTCGATCAGGCGGTGGATTTCTTCGTCAGGGAAGGCATGCAGACGCACAGCACGGCCGAGGTGGAAAGCAAGCGGGGCACGTCCGATCCGACTTACCTGTACTACACGCTTGGCAAGCTGGAAATTCTCAAGCTGCGCGAGGATTATAAAAAAATGCGCGGACCCGCATTCAGCCTGCGCGAATTTCACGACGCCTTTCTGAAGCAGGGGTTTCCGCCGATCCGGATCGTGAGGCGCGCGATGCTGGGGAACGACTCGCCGGTGCTATAGGGCAGCCGGGGCCTGAAACATTTCGTCCGAGAGCAATCCGGTCGTCCGGAAGAATTCCCGCCGGGCTCGTACCTGTGCCTGAAACTTTGGCCGCGCCATCGCGGTGAACGCGTCTTCCAGCGATTTCAGGATTTCACTTTCCGGCGCGCCCGGATGCGCTGCCCGCCGATACTCGCGCGTCACGCGCCCGCCGCCGAACTGATTCGCGAGATCGAGCAGGAATGCACAGCCGCGTTCGGAGATGACCGCACGCGCCCATGTGGACTGGCGCGCCAGCGCGGCAGCATAGGCTTCCGACGCCAGCGCCAGTTGTACCCGCTGCAGCGGACGGCTCGCGCCCAGCGCGCGCAGCCGGGCCTTCCACGGATCGCGCGTCAGATCGAAGGCCGGATCGATCGCGCGGCCGCGCGCATCCACTCCACCGTCGCGTCCCGAGATGTAATCCAGAATCGCGTCGTTCTCCATGATGGATGCCCACTCCTCCGGCTCGCGGTCGCGGCAGGCCCGCAGAAATCCGTGCAATTGCCCCGATTTCTGCGACCACTGCAGAATGCCGATCGAGATGCCGCACTGGTCGGTGTTGAGATTGAGCCTGTCGAAAACGCCTCCGGTTTCGAACAGCGAGGTCAGCCAGACGAAACGGAGAATCGGGCCGAATGCAACATCCAGAACCAGCGGCACGTAAGCGGGACTCATGACAGCGCGCGCGGCCGGCAGGCGGACCAGCGCACGGATCAAATCGGCGTCAGCAAGATCCCGAACCGCCAGGCGCTTCGCCCGGCGGAAGTCTGCAATAGCACGCGAGGTCGCCGATCCATAGACACGATAGCCTCGCGCGCGGGCATCCGGCAGAAACGTGTAACCGTGCCCCCGCAAAAGATCCTGCAAATGGCCCACCGCTGGACCGCTCCCGCCTGGTTCAATCGGCTTTATCGAATCGTCGCCTCGCAGCAGCCCGTCGATCGTCGCATCGCCGCAATCCATTGCGACCCGACTCTACATTCGGCTGCGAACCCGCCAGGCCCGGCCGCTGCGTGCGCTTTCGTATTTTCAGAGCGCTGGAAGCAAAAACATTCTGCTTCAGGTTGTGAACGGATTTACCGGTTCCCCCGCCGCTTCGAGAGGCGCGAGAGCGTCGCCAGTTGCTCGAGATACTGGCGCAATGGCCTTGCCGGCGTGCCCCAGACCGGCTCCCCGGCACGTACAATCTTCGCCGTCAGGATCCCGGCTCCCGACCCGATCACCGCTTTGGATTCAATGCGCGCCTTGTCGCCCACCCCGACCTGGCCCCCGACCACGGCGAAATCGCCGATGGTGACGCCGCCCGCGAGGCCCGTCTGGGCCGCGATCACGACATGCCTGCCGATGCGGCAGTTGTGCGCGATATGGACCAGGTTGTCGAGCTTCGTGCCGTCGCCGATCACCGTCACGCCGAGCGTGGCCCGGTCGATGCAGGTGTTCGCGCCGATTTCGACATCCGCGCCGACGATCACCACGCCCACCTGGGGAACCTTCCGATAAGCGCCCGAGACCATCTCGAAGCCGAAACCGTCGGCTCCGATCACCGCCCCCGAATGAATCACGCACCGCGGCCCGATGG
>CAZXCO010000688.1:0-5753 GCA_964639095.1 uncultured Solibacteraceae bacterium | reverse complement strand
AAGAACGAGTTCGAGGCGCTGATCAAGGCTTTTCCGCGCAATGCGAATTATCGCGTCCGCTACGGCCAGTTGTTCTACGAGCGCTTCAATCCGGGCGAGGCGCAGAAGCTTTATCAGGAAGCCCTGTCGATCGATCCCAAGAATGCGCAGGCGCTGCTCGGGATCGCGCAGATCTTCGCCGACAACTACGACGCGAAGGCCAACGACTATGCGATGCAGGCCCTCCAGGCCGATCCGAAGCTTTATCAGGCGCATGAGCTGATGGCCCGGGCCGCGCTCGAAGACGACAATCCGAAAAAGGCGGGCGCCGAAGCGGATGCCGCGCTCGCGATCAATCCGGATGCACTCGAGGCCATTGCAATCCGTGCTTCGATCGATCTGCTGGCGGACAAGCCGTCGGCCTGGGTGGCGAAGATCGGCAATCGCGGCAAAGGCTACGAGACCATCGCGCACTTTTACATGATCAACCGGCGGTATGAGGAGTGCATCGACTACTACCGCAAAGCCATTGCGGCCACGCCGGACCTCTGGAGCGCCCACTCGCAGCTCGGCATCAACCTGATGCGCCTCGGCCGCAACGACGAGGCGAAGAAGGAGCTCGACCTCGCTTACGACAATCATTTTCGCGATGCGGCGACGGCCAATTCCCTCACTCTGATCGACAGCTACAAGAATTTCGAGACCTTCAAGACCCCGACTACCGTACTGAGACTGAACAAAAAGGAAGCCGATGTACTGCGCCCCTATTTTCAGGAGCAAATGCTGCGCGCCATGGCGACCTATGAGAAGAAATACCAGTACAAACTCAAGGAACCGCTGCAGATCGAGGTCTATCCGGATCACGACGATTTCGCCGTTCGCACCGCGGGTCTTCCTGGCATGGGCGGCATTCTCGGCGTGACGTTCAACAACATCATCGCGATGGACAGTCCTTCGGGCCGTCCGCCGGGCAGTTTCCACTGGGCCAGCACGATGTGGCATGAGATGAGCCACGCCTACGTTCTCAGCCTCACCAACGAGCGCGTGCCCCGCTGGTTTACGGAAGGTCTGGCCGTCCATGAAGAGACGGCCGCTTCGCCCGACTGGGGCGACCGGATGACGCCGGACATCATCGCGGCGCTCCGGGACAAGAAGCTGCTGCCGGTTTCCGAAATGGATCGCGGCTTCGTGCACCCGACGTATCCGTCGCAGGTGATCGTTTCCTACTACGAAGCGGGCAAAATCTGCGACTATATCTCGCAGCGCTGGGGCGAACCGAAGCTCCTTGATATGATCCACCAGTTTGCCAAAGACAAGCCGACGGTCGATGTCATCCACGACGCGCTCGGCCTTGCGCCCGAGGCCTTCGACAAGGATTTTCAGGCCATGATCGAGAAGGAGACTGGCAAGACCGTCGCGGGCTTTTCCGACTGGACCAAAGGCGTGCGGGAGATCAACCAGCTTTCGAAGGACGGCAAATACGACGAGGTCATCGCGAAAGGGCGCGCCATCGAAGGGATCTACCCGGATTACGTTGAGAGCGGCAATGTCTATTCTTTCGTCGCCGAGGCCTGCCTGAAGAAAGGCGATACGGCGTGCGCCCTCGACGAGCTGGGGCGCTACTCGAAAATCGGCGGCCGCGACCCCGAAACCGTGAAGAAATACGCGAAGCTTCTCGCCGACGCCGGCAAGGCGAAACAGGCCGAAGCGGCGCTGGAGCGGTTGAATTTCATCTTCCCGCTGGATACCGACCTGCACGAGCGGCTGGGCTCGCTCCTGATGCAGACCGGCGACGCGAAGGGCGCAGTGCGCGAATTTCAGGCACTCGTCGCGATGCACCCGATCGACGTGGCGGGCAGTCATTACAATCTTGCAAAGGCCTATATGGCCGTCGGCCAGAAAGACCAGGCCAGAGAGGAAGCCGTATCAGCGCTGGAAGCCGCGCCTGATTTCAAGCCGGCACAGAAGCTGCTGCTCGAAGTCACCGGCGAGCAGTGAAGGCAAAACCAAAGGAACCCAATGTCCACAACTCAAGTTGAACCGGACGTTTTGAAGTCCCGGATTACGCGATTCCGTGAAGTCGATGCCGAGATCGTCCGCCAGGTCAAGCGCGTGATTGTCGGCCAGGATGAAGTGATCGAACAGGTTCGCATCGGCCTGTTCGTGGGCGGCCACTGTCTGATTACGGGTCTGCCGGGCACGGCGAAAACGCTGCTGGTGCGAACCATGGCCGATATTCTCGGTCTGGTGTTCAAACGCATTCAGTTCACGCCCGACCTGATGCCAACCGACATCACCGGCACAGACATCATCGAAGAGGACCCTGTCTCCGGGCACCGCACCTGGACGTTTGTGCAGGGGCCGATCTTCGCCAATGTTCTGCTGGCGGACGAAATCAACCGGACGCCGCCGAAGACGCAATCGGCGCTGCTCGAGGCCATGCAGGAGCGCGCCTGCACGGTCCGGGGCCACCACTACAAGCTGCCGGCGCCGTTCTTCGTACTGGCCACGCAGAATCCGATCGAACTGGAGGGAACGTATCCGCTTCCCGAGGCGCAGCTCGACCGGTTCCTTTTCAACATCATGCTGGATTATCTGACCGGCGAGCAGGAGCTGCAGGTAGTCGATCTGACGACCACCACGCACATTGCGCATGCGGACGCCATCACCACGGCGGAGGAGATTCTCGATTTCCAGCAACTGGTCCGGATGACGCCGATCGCCGAAACAGTGGCCAAATACGCCATCGATCTGGTGCGCGCGACCCGTTTCAAAGACGCGAATGCGCCCGACGTGGTGAAGAAATACGTCAACTACGGCGGCAGCGTGCGCGCGGCGCAGTTCCTCGTGCTGGCGGCGAAGGCCCGGGCGCTCATGAAAGGGCGCTATCACGTGAGTTTCGAGGACATCCGGGAGCTGTACGTCCCCATCCTCCGGCATCGCATTCTGCTGAATTTCCACGCGGAATCGGACCGGCTGACGCAGGACGAAATTCTGCGCCAGGTGCTGGAAGTCAAGCCCGCCCCGAGAGAATAGTCCGGAACGCCGGCGCCGCTCGCGCCGGCGCCGCGGAGTGGACAGAAAATGCTGCAACAGTTTCTCGATCCCGAAGTACTCGCTTCCATCTCGTCGCTCGACCTGGTGGCGAAGACGGTGGTGGACGGCTTTGTCGCGGGGCTGCACCGCTCGCCGAAGTTCGGCTTCAGCCAGGAGTTTGCCGAGTATCAGCAGTACGTCCAGGGAGACGACCTCCGCCACATCGACTGGAACGTTTTCGCACGCTCCGAGCGGCTGTATTTGAAGCGCTTCAAGGGCGAGACGAACATGCAGTTGCTGATCCTTCTCGACGCCAGCGCGTCCATGACCTACGGGTCGGGAAAGATCCGCAAGATCGATTACGCGCGTTACATCGCGGCTTCGCTCGCGTATATGTCGTCCCAGCAGCGCGATGCGACGGGCCTGATCGTGTTCGATCAGGATGTTTCCAGCTATATTGCGCCCTCCACCCGCCAGGGGCAGCTGATGCGCGTGCTGCACGCGATCGAGCAGGCGGAAGGCGGATCGCGCACGGATTTTTCGAAGCCCTTCATCCATTTCCAGCAGTTCCTGAAGCGGCGGGGCATCGTCGTCGTGATTTCCGACTTTTACGAGAAGCCCGAGCAGATCGTCAAAGTCGTCGAGCCGTTGCGCTATCGCGGCAATGAAGTGATTCTTTTCCACATTCTGGATCCAAACGAGATCGCTCCGAAATTCCGCGATCCCGTGCTGCTGCAGGACGTGGAGGATGATTCCGCGATGGAGGTTTCGCCCGACTACGCGCGCAACGAGTACAAAGCCAGGATCGACGAGCACCTGCACCAGCTTTCCGACAGGGCCCGGGCGGCGGGCCTGGACTACTTTTTCATGAATACGGCGAAGCCTCTCGACGGGGCCTTGCGGAATTTTCTGGCGATACGCCAGAGGAGGATGTAGTTGGGTTTCCTCACTCCATGGTTTCTCGGCGGACTGGCCGTTCTCGGGCTGCCGGTCTATGTTCACCTGCTGCGGCAGTACAAGCAGAAGCCCATCCCGTTCAGCTCGCTGATGTTCTTCGAGCGGCGCACGCAAAGCTCGATCAAGCATCGCCGGTTGAAGTATCTTCTGCTTTTCTCGCTGCGCTGCCTCTTCGTGTTTCTGCTGGCGCTGGCCTTCGCGCGCCCGTACATTCACTCGACGACCATAGCCAAAGTGAACAGCGGCCGCACCATGGTATTCGCGATCGACAACTCGTTCAGCATGCGGCAGGGCGACCGCTTCGCCAGCGCGAAGAAGGCCGCGCTCGACCAGATCAACGCCATGCATCAGGACGACCGCGGGCAGGTGATCTCGTTCGGCGGGCCCACGCGGCTGCTGACCGACATGACGCAGGACAAGCAGTCCCTGCGCGCCGCTGTAAACGCTCTCGAACCGGGCGACGACACCAGTTCCTACTCGGAGCTGTCGCGCGTGCTGCGATCGACCTCCGAGAGCCTGAAGTCGGACATTGTGGCCCATGTGTTCACAGATGTGCAGAAATCGTCTCTGCCGCCGAGTTTCGCCGATCTCAAGCTGGACGAGGGGACGACAATGATTCTCCATCCGGTCGCCTCGGCTTCTGTGCCCAACTGGACCGTCGAAAATGTGGAGGCCCCCAGGCGAGTATTCGACACCAAAAAAGTGCGAACGGTAGCGACAGTGGCGGGTTACGGCACCCAGGATTCTGTCCGGAAAGTCACGCTGCTGGGGAACGGCAAATCGCTCGAGACAAAGGAAGTGAAGGTTCCGGCGAACGGGCGGGCAACGGTGGAATTTCTCGCGCTCGATGCGCCCTACGGGGCAACGCGCTGTGAGATCCGGATCGATGGCGCCGACGGCTTCCCAGAGGACGATCACTGGTACTTCTCAGTGGAGCGTGCCGACCCGAAACCGGCGCTCCTCGTGCATGCGGACGGGGATACGGCGAGCCCCCTCTATGTCTCGACGGCGCTTGAGTCTTCCAATGAAGACGCGTTCAAGCTGGAGTCTCTCGCGGCCAGCCAGTCGGCCAACGCCAATGTATCGAAGTACGCCTTTGTCGTTCTCTCCGATCCGGGCCCGCTGCCGCGAAAGCTGGAGGACGCACTGGTGAAGTACGTGCAGGGCGGTGGGTCTGTGCTGATCACGGTCGGGAAGAACGCGACCCCGGGCCGGCACCTGCCGCTCGCGGATCTGCAGGTCATGAAGCTCGATTCGATCGATCCGCAGCACGAATCGGTTCTGACGGTGGCATCGGTGGACACGTCGTACCCCTCTTTCGCGCAGGCGCAGAACTGGGGAGGCGTGGAATTTTATCAGTACGCGAAGCTGCAATTGCCGCAGGAATCGCCGGATACGCGCGTCGCGGCGACGCTCTCGAACGGATCGCCTCTCCTTGTGGACCGGCAGATCGGCAGCGGGCATGTGCTGGTGTTCACGTCGGCGCTCGACAACATCGCCAATAATCTGCCGGTCGAGCCTGTGTGGCTTCCCTTCCTCGACCAAACGACGAACGAAATGGGCGGTATCGGGGCGACACCGGCGAATTACAAGGTCGGTTCGTTTGTCGAATTGCGAACGGCTCGGGAAAAGGGCATTCCGGTGGAAATCACGGGGCCCGCGTCCGACGGGGGAGAAAACAAGCGGCTGTTGTCGCTGTCGGATTCGACCAAAGCCCAGACCTTCCAGTTCCCGACTCAGGGGTTCTTCGATATCCGGCGGGCCAACGGACGCGAGGAACT
>CAZXCO010000687.1:0-2416 GCA_964639095.1 uncultured Solibacteraceae bacterium | reverse complement strand
ATCCCGGCGCCGCGATCTTCGAAGCCACCTGCGGCTGCACTTTCGTGGAGAACTATCCGTACGCTCTGGGCCCACGGCTTGGAGTTGCGTATCAGCTCGATTCCAAGACCGTCATCCGCGGCGGCTG
This sequence comes from uncultured Solibacteraceae bacterium, assembly GCA_964639095.1. Taxonomy (GTDB): domain Bacteria; phylum Acidobacteriota; class Terriglobia; order Bryobacterales; family Bryobacteraceae; genus BOG-234. The sequence goes on along the minus strand of CAZXCO010000687.1, from coordinate 2,289 downwards.
GGGCTTTGTGTACGGCTTCGGTCCGGACCTCAATGCCAACTCCTCGGCCATTCAGATCAACGCCCCGGCCGGCATCAATGCCTATCAGGACATTACGGCTCCGGGCGCGCTGCCCCGGCCCATATGGCCGAACTTCGATCCGGGCCAGACGCCGCTTCCGGGCCAGACCACCGGTTTCAGCGGATTCGCACTGGTCGACCCGCACCAGTCGCGGCCGGGCCGTCAGAATCAGTTCAGCATCGGCATTCAACGCGAAATCGCGAAGGACTTCGTGATGGAGGCATCTTATGTGGGTAACCGCGGCGTGTGGTGGCCCGGTCCGCTCGGCTACGCCAATCAGGTCTCTCCAGACCGGTTTGCCGAGTTTGGATTGCACCCCTATACCGATCCGAACGACAACGCTTTGCTGAATCTGAAGCTCAGCGATCCGAGAATTGTTGGGCGAATCGGCAACTATCTCCCGTACCCGGGATACTCGACCTCCAACACGCTGCTGAATGCTTTGCGCCCGTTCCCGCAATTCAGCACGCTGACCGACACCACCTCGCCGACCGGCAAGACCTGGTACGATTCGCTGCAGGTGAAGGGCACCAAGCGGATGTCCCATGGCCTGCAGGTCAACGGATCGTTCACCTGGTCCAAAGCGCTGCTCCTCACCCGTGAGGACCTTTTCAATCCTGCCAGCTCGGTCAAGTCGATTCAGGCTACCGACCAGCCGTTCCTCTTCAACGCCAATATCCTCTACCAGACCCAGCGGTGGTTCAAGAACTCCGCACTGGCGCTGGCGACGGAGGGGTGGCAACTCGGCGCGTTCCTCCAGTACGCGAGCGGCATGCCTTTGACGCCGCCTTCCGCCACGACTCCGAATCCGCTCGGGAGCAGCGAAATGATCCGGACGGGCCAGCCGCTGTTCCTGAAGGATCTGAACTGCGGCTGCATCAATCCGTTCACGGATCAGGTTCTGAATCCCGCGGCCTGGACGAACCCGGCGCCCAACACCTTCGGCCCCGGTCCGGCTGGCGCTACCTCCCTGCTGTACACCGATTTCCGGCAGGCGCGGCGCCCGTCGGAGAACTTCAATATCGGCCGTAACTTCAAAATCGGCAAGGGTGACCGCCCGATGGTTCTGTCGATCCGTGCGGAGTTCTCGAACATCTTCAACCGGACGCAGATCGGCAACCCGACCACCAGCGCCTCGCCGCTGGTCAACCCAACCCGGAACGGGGCAGGACAATACACCGGCGGTTTTGGGGTCATCAACGAAGTAGTCGCCGTAGGCGTGACACCGACTCTCAGCGGAAACGGCGTCATTCGCCAATTGGCCAACCAGCCGCGGCAGGGCACGATTATCGCCCGCTTCGTGTTCTGAGAAGCCCCTTTTACCCCCGAAAAGCGCCCCGGCCCGACCGGGCCGGGGCACTTTCGGCCTTTATTTAAGTTATTTATTATCAATCGCGTCCGATTAATCGAACGATAACCAAATTGACACAGACCCGACGATTGTTATAGAGTTCACCACAGGCAGGGGTTTTTTAGTTGGTGAACATTTTCATTTGGTACACATGCGTCTGTACGTACAAACTTGCGTGAGTTCAGCCACGACCGCTGCCCTACATCTTTTAAGGGGGACGAATGCGAATCCTGGCTGTTTCGCTTCTATCGCTGTTATTGATCCCCGTCGCTGCGTTTCCACAAGCCGCGAGCGGGACCATAACCGGGACCATTACCGATCCGACCGGCGCTAGTGTAGCCGCCGCATCGGTGCAGGTCACAAATAACGACACCGGAGTCACAACTCCAACACAATCCACTGCAACGGGCGCTTATACGGCGCCGAACCTTCCGCCCGGCTCTTACACTGTTACGGTAACGGCCTCGGGCTTCAAGAAATTCACGCGCACCGGACTGAGCCTTGCTGCCGCTCAGGTTCTGGGAATCAATGTTGCTCTGGAGCTGGGCGCGACGACCGACACGATCACGGTCAACGCCGAAGCCTCCCTGCTCCGTACCGAGAGCGGTGACGTGGTCCAGAACATCACCGTCGAGCAGCTCCAGGATCTGCCGATTCTGGGCATCGGCGGCAACAACGCCGGCAGTTCGGGCGTGCGCAATCCGTATAACTCCACGGTGCTGATTCCGGGTGTCGTTTATAACCCGAACTTCACCATGGTGGTGAACGGCGCGCCGTCGAACACGGCGGCATACCGCGTCGAAGGTCTCGACAACACCAACCACACCGTGAACTATGCGCTGCAGGAAAACCAGCCCAGCGCGGACGCGATTCAGGAA
>CAZXCO010000686.1:0-1726 GCA_964639095.1 uncultured Solibacteraceae bacterium | reverse complement strand
TTTCTTCGCGTTCTGCACCAGTCCTCCGCCAGCCGAAGGACCTGAAAGAACTTCCTCCATCAGACCCTTCGCGGCTTTGACAAGCCCGAGGCGGCCCTGCTGCGCACGCTTGAGCAGCATGCCGGTAATCAGCAGCCGGTTGATCTCGTTGGTTCCTTCAAAGATGCGATTGATGCGCGAGTCGCGATAAGCACGCTCGACCGCATAGTCCTGGTGATAGCCGTATCCGCCGTGGATCTGAACGCCCTCGTCCACCACGTAATCCAGCATTTCGGAGGCATAGACCTTGATAATCGAACACTCGGCGGCGAATTCCTCGACGGCTTTCATCATGCGCCGCTCCGCGTCCGGTTCATCCCAGGTGAAGCCTTCAAGACGTTCGTGGATGAGCCCTTCGACGCGGTATGTCATGGATTCGGCGGCAAAGATCCGAATCGCCATCTCCGCCAGCTTGTGCCGGATCATGCCGAACTCTGCAATGGGAGCGCCGAAAGCTTTGCGTTCCTTTGCATATGCCAGCGATATCTGCAGAACGTTCCGGGCGCCGCCGGCAGCAAATGCCCCCAGCTTCAGCCGCCCGATATTGAGAATGTTGAAGGCGATGATGTGTCCGCGGCCAGCCTCTCCCAGCAGGTTCTCCACCGGCACCCGCACATTATCGAAGAAGACGGGAGTCGTCGAGCTTCCTTTGATCCCCATCTTTTTTTCCTCTGGACCGTTCGAGACGCCGGGAAAGGCGCGCTCCACCAGAAACGCTGAGAATTGCTCGCCGTTGATCTTTGCGAATACCGTGAACAGATCCGCCCTGCCGCCGTTCGTAATCCACATTTTCTGGCCGTTCAGGACGTAATGCGTGCCGTCGGCCGACAGATCGGCGCGTGTCTTTGCCGCCAGCGCGTCCGAGCCCGCCTGCGGCTCACTGAGGCAATAGGCCGCGACCATTTCGCAACTGGAGAGCCGGGGAAGATATTTCTGTTTTTGAGGTTCCGTGCCGAAGAGCAGGAGCGGCAGAGTCCCGATGCCCGCATGAGCGCCATGCCAGCCGGCGAACGAACCGTCGCGCGCCAGTTGCTCGGCCACAATCATCATCGAGGTCAGGTCCATCTCCATGCCGCCGTAACGTTCCGGCGTGAGCACGGATTCCAGCCCGAGAGACGCTGCCTTGCGCAAAAGCGCGACGGCCGCATCGAAATCGCCGTGCTGCATGTCTTCGACTCGCGGCGCAACTTCGTTGTCGAAGAACTCCCTGGCGGTGCGGGCGATGGCCCGGTGTTCCTCAGTGAGGTCTTCCGGAGTGAAGACCTCTGCCGCGGGCTGGTCCTCAATCAGAAAGAAGCCACCCGCCGTCTTCGGATGAACTGCGGTCGCCATCTCGTCCCCCTTTCAGATTCTCTCGAAAATCCCGGCCGCGCCCTGCCCGCCGCCGACACACATGGTGACCAGACCGTAACGGACATTGCTGCGCTCCATCTCGCGCAGAATGGTGGCGGTGAGTTTCGCGCCGGTACAGCCGAGCGGATGGCCGAGCGCAATGGCGCCGCCATTGGAGTTGACCTTCTCCGGATCGAGCCCGGCCAGCCGGATCACCGCCAACGCCTGGGCCGCGAATGCCTCATTGAGTTCGATGACCCCAATGTCGTCCAGCTTGAGTCCGGCTAGCGCAAGCGCTTTGGGAATCGCCACCACGGGACCGACGCCCATAATCTCGGGCGGCACGCCCGCCGTG
>CAZXCO010000685.1:0-2939 GCA_964639095.1 uncultured Solibacteraceae bacterium | reverse complement strand
GCCCCGTGACGTCGATGTGGAAATCGCGCAGAGCGGCTTCGAGCTTGAGGCCGCCCCGGCTCACATAGCGCATCTTCGCGGTCAGCTCGATCCGCGCGTCGCGGGTGACGAGTTGCCCGGCTTTCAGGCCTTTCCGGCCATCGACCAGAACCTCGCCGGCCATGATGGAAGCCTGCGCCTTCTCGCGGGAATCGGCGAGACCTCGCTCCACCAGAGCCAGATCCAGGCGTTGTTTGCGCGGAACCGTCAAGACTTTCTGTGAACGATCAGATCGGCGATCTCGTGCAGTCTCCGGGCGCGGGGGCAAAAACCGGCGATCGCATCGTGCGCGCGCCGGCATTCTTCCTGGGCCATGGCGCGCGATTCCTCGAGGCCGTAAACGACCGGGAAGGTGATCTTGCCCTGCGCCGCATCCTTCCCGGCGGTCTTGCCCAGAGCTTCGGAAGACTCCTCGACGTCCAGGATGTCGTCGACGATCTGGAATGCCAGCCCGACATGCTCCCCGTAGCGCGAGAGCGCTTCGATTTCGGCTTTGCCAGCCCCCGCGCAAATGCCGCCCATACGCACGCTCGCGCGCAGCAGCGCGCCCGTCTTCGCACGATGAATGCTGTCGAGCAGTTCCGGAGTCGGAGGCTGCCGCTCGCCTTCGATGTCGGCCACCTGGCCGCCGATCATGCCGCCCACCGTGCCTCCCCCGAAAGAGAGCTCTTCGACCAGCGCCACTTTCGCGGCCGCATCGAGGCCCTCGATTCGCACCAGAGTCTGCATGGCCAGCGTGAACAACGCGTCGCCCGCGAGTATCGCCATGGCTTCGCCGAAGACTCTGTGGCAGGTGGGCTTTCCGCGGCGGAAATCGTCGTTGTCGAGCGCCGGAAGATCGTCGTGGATCAACGAATAGGTGTGGATCATTTCCAGCGCGCACCCCGCTTCCATGGCCCCCGGCGCATGGTGTGAAATGGCGGCAGCGCTCTGCAGGCAAAGAATGGGACGGATGCGCTTCCCGCCGGCGAACAGGCTATAGCGCATGGCGCGGTGGATCGTCTGCGGGGAAATCGATTCGGCCGGCGCCAGACGTTCCAGCGCGGCATCGATGCGCCGGGCTTCGCCGGCCAGAAACTCTTTAGGGGGCATTATTTCTCGGGCTGAAACGGTTCGGGCTGGTAGGCGCCCTCTTTGCGGATGAGCATCTCGACGCGGGTTTCCGCCTCTTCGAGCTGCTTGCGGCAGGATTCACTGAGCTCGACGCCGCGCGAAAACAGCTCGAGCGACCGGTCGAGAGGCAAATCTCCGGCCTCCAGTTCCTTGACAACTTTCTCCAGTTCGTCCAGAGAAGCTTCGAAGCTCGCGACCGTTTGCGGCGTCTGTTGACCTTCGGCCATCGGTCTATTCTAACGTGTACGGCTGTACATGGATCGGTTCAGACAGCGCGCGGTTCGGGCGGCGCGGCGCCCCGCCGTTATCATGATGTATGGCCACCAATCCGTATGCTTCGTATCTGGAAAACGACGACCCGCTGGAAGTGATCCGGTCGACGCCGGTCCGGCTCGAAAATCTGATCCTGGCGCTTGGTCCGGAAAAGCTCAATGTGCGGCCGGCTCCGGGAAAGTGGAGCGTTCGCGACATTCTTTCCCATCTGGCCGATTGCGAAATCGTACATGCCTTCCGGCTGCGGCAGACGCTGGCCGAGCCTCATCCCGTCGTTCAGCCGTTCGATCAGGACAAATGGGCGGCGCCCTATGAACAATATGACGCCCGGATGGCGCTGGCGGCGTTTTCCGCGATCCGCCAGTGGAATGTCGCTTTGATCGCGGGTCTCGGACCCGAGGACTTCGCGCGGCCGGTGAATCATCCCGAACGCGGCGATATGACGCTGCGCGTGATCGTCGAGACCATGGCCGGCCACGACCGCAATCACCTGCGGCAGGTCGAGGCGTTCGCCGTCTGACGTGGCTCCGGAACTCGCACATTCGGCTCTTGCTGTTCCGCGCTCGCGCATCCGCGAACTGGCCGACATCGCGTTCGGCATGGAAGGGGTGCTTCGGCTCTACTTCGGCGAATCGAACCGCCCCACGCCCGATTACATCAAGCGGGCCGCGATGCGCGCACTCGAAGCAGGCTACACGTTCTACACCGAAAACGCGGGGCTGCGGTCCCTGCGCGAGGCGATCGCCGCGTACTACTGGAAGGCGCACGGCGTGGCGCTCGATCCGCGGCGCGAGATTGTCGTCACTGCGTCCGGCGTGCAGGCGCTGAACGCCGCCATCCGGTGCGTGCTCGATCCGGGCGATGAAGCGCTGATTCTCACGCCCGCCTGGCCCAACGGGGCTTCCATCGTAACCATGGCGAATGCGCGGGTCGTCGAGATCCCCCAGCCGCTTGGCGATGAGGACAGGTATGGAATTGACTGGGAGGCGCTCGAAGCCGCAGTAACGCCGCGCACGCGGATGCTGCTCTACACGTCGCCTTCGAATCCGCTGGGATGGGTGGCGACGGGGCAGGATCAGGACCGGTTGCTCGCGTTCTGCCGCGCGCACAGGCTCTGGCTGATTGCGGACGAGGTTTACGAACGGCTCTGGTACGAGGGTGAAAGCCCCGGCCTCCCGGCGCCATCCATTCTGCGCAAAGCGGCGCGCGAGGATGCCGTGATCGTCATTCAGTCCTTCAGCAAAAGCTTCTGCATGACCGGCTGGCGCGTGGGCTGGCTGGTGGCCCGGGGCGACCTTGCGGAGCGGGCGGCAAACCTGAACGAATTTATCGTGTCGCACGCGCCGAGTTTCGCCCAGAAAGCCGCGGAAACCGCCCTGGCGGAAGGCGATGCCGGAATCGCCTTCATGGCGGAAGAACTCCGGCGCAACCGGGACTACTGTCTGGACGCGATGCGGCGGATGCCGCGGACCACTTTACCGCGCCCGGAGGGCGCGTTTTATCTTTTCCCGAGC
>CAZXCO010000684.1:0-4345 GCA_964639095.1 uncultured Solibacteraceae bacterium | reverse complement strand
GCATTTTTTACCTGAATTTGTGAAAATTCACCAGGAAATCGAACTCCAGTCACGAGCTTCCTCCTGCGCAGACGCAGCAGATTATCCTCTCGCATGATCCGGTAAACCCGCCAGCCGCTATCATGCAGTTCACCCATCACGAACTTCCTGCGCACGCTGGCTTTGCCGAAAGAGATCGAACAGTGGCCGCTGACGACACTCCGCGAAAAACTGGTCAAGATCGGCCCCCGAATCGCGCGCCACGGCCGATACGTGGTGTTCCAGCTGGCCGCGGTGGCGGTGCCGAGGGTCCTGGTCGCCAGGATCCTGCGTCGCATCGACGGCCTGCGGCTACGTTCGCCGCCGTTCCCGGCATGAGGAGCCGGAGCGATGAACGACTGCCATCCGACAGACGAGCTGCGCGCATTCATGATCCGAGCACAGCCGATCGCCACCCAAACGCCGGCTTCGGGCGTCCAGCCACGGCTGCGCCGGGTTCTTGCGGCTGGTTGTGGCGAATCGAACCTTGACAATTGCCCTTGCGTGGCGTATCGTCCTCGTCAGCAGCCGGCATCCGGGGATGTCGGTTGCCCTGTCTCGGATGGTGCCTTGCTCGTCTCTGCATTGAAAGGGGGAAGAGCTCGATGGTCGTTACCGGAACATACGATCCGTATCTCGTTGCCCTGTCCATCCTGGTCGCTTGCTTTGCGTCTTACACGGCCCTGGATCTCGGCGGACGCGTGGCGCTGGCCCAGGGACCCACGCACCGCATCTGGCTGGCGGCGGCCGCGCTCACGATGGGCGGCGGCATATGGTCGATGCACTTCGTCGCCATGCTCGCCTTTGTGCTCCCGACGCCGATGTCCTACGATGTCGGCTTGACCGTCCTTTCCCTCATACTGGCGATCTTGTTCACGAGCGGCGGCTTCTACCTCATCAGTCGCCTGGGCGTATCGCGCCCCCGCCTCGTCCTCAGCGGCGTCTTCATAGGGCTCGGCATCCCCGCCATGCACTACACCGGCATGGCGGCCATGCGGGGGCCCGTCGAATTGAGCTACGACCGCCTGTGGGTCGCGCTGTCCGTGATCATCGCGATCGGCGCGGCTACGGCGGCGCTGTGGCTGGCGTTCCGAACCACGGACCCCGGGCAGAAGCTCACCGCCGCCATCGTCATGGGCCTCGCAATTTCCGGCATGCACTACACCGGGATGCGGGCGGCCGTCTTTACCGCTCAGGCCACGAGGGGGGACGCCCACGAGGACGCGACCCTCGATCAGACCCCCCTGGCGCTGGCGATCGCCGGTATCACGCTCGCCGATCTGGCCGCCCTGTTCGCCTCCGTGTCCAAGCGCAAGCGCTCCGAGGAGGTCCTGCGTCAGACGCGGGCGGATCTTGCCCATATCCAGCGGGTCACCACCATGGGAGAACTGGCCGCCTCGATTACCCACGAGGTCAATCAGCCGCTCGGGGCCATGGTCAATAACGCCAGTGCCTGCGTGCGCTGGCTCGAGGGGCAGCACCTGGAGGAAGCGCAGCGGTCGGCCACGCTGGTCATGGCCGACGGCCATCGTGCGGCCGAGATCATCGGCCGCATCCGTACCCTCGTCAAGAAGGAGCCCCCGCGGAAGGATGCCTTAAAGGTCAACGAAGCGATCGTTGAGGTCATTGCCCTGACCCGTGGCGAAGTGATGAAAAACAATGTCTCGGTCCAGACGCAACTCGCGGAGGGCTTGCCGCTCATTCAAGGAGATCGAGTCCAACTGCAACAAGTGATCCTTAACTTGATCATCAACGCCGTCGAAGCGATGAGCGGTGTCAGCGAAGGGTCGCGCGGGTTGCTGATCGGCACTGGGAAAGATGCATCGGGCAGAGTGCTCGTCGCCGTGCAGGATTCTGGCCCGGGACTGAACCCGGAGAGTTTTGAACGCCTGTTCGACTCGTTCTACACCACCAAGCCCGGCGGCATGGGGATGGGGCTATCGATCTGCCGTTCGATTGTCGAAGCTCACGGGGGACGCATATGGGCTACCCCGAACGCCGGGGCAGGCATCACCGTGCAATTCACTTTGCCGATCAACGAACAAGCCACGGCAGCCGGGATCGGTATCTCGTGACCTCGCACGAGGCGGTTCAGGCTCGCCTTGCCAAATCCAACAACGGGACGCGCTCCAGCGCGTTCCAGCCGTCATTGCGACAAGCGGCAGCCGCGGTATCGTGCGGGTGACGGCGTTCGGAGCTGCGGCGCCAGAAGATGGGCGTCGGCCACGCCTCCGGGCGCGTGCACGCAAAATCACATCCACCATACTGCATGCTCGGACGAGCAGCAGTGGGAAACACGGACGATAACGGGCAGGATGTGGTCTGCGCGACAGGCCCGCGGAGACGGCGGTGGACGACACGCATGTCGCCACAGGGCCCCTCGTGCCGTGGACGCTCCTGACTGAGGGCGAGAGAGTCATGACCGAAGGAGACGTGATCGTTTTTGTCGTCGATGATGATGCGCCGCTGCGCGACTCCCTCACGAACCTGCTGCGGTCGGTGGGGTTCCGGGTCGCGGCGTTCGCGTCGGCGCAGGAGTTTCTCCGCAGCCCGCGCCCGGATGTGCCGAGCTGCCTGGTGCTCGATGTGCGGTTGCCGGGCCTCAGCGGGCTCGAGTTGCAGCAGCGGCTCGCAGAGGCCGGGCTGGCCATGCCCATTATCTTCATCACCGGCCACGGCGATATCCCGATGACCGTGCAGGCGATGAAAGCCGGGGCCGTGGAGTTTTTCACCAAGCCCTTCCGCGACCAGGCGTTACTCGACGCCGTTCAGCAGGCGCTCGCTCGCGACCGCAACGCGCGCGAGCAGCGGGCGCAGCGCGAAGCCCTGGACCACCGGTATGGCGCCTTGACCCCGCGCGAGCGGGACGTGCTGGCGCTCGTGGTGACCGGGCTGCTCAACAAGCAGATCGCGGCCGAGCTGGGCATAAGCGAGGCCGCCGTGAAATTGCACCGCCAGCACGTGATGATCAAGATGGGAGCCGGGTCCCTGGCCGAACTGGTCCGGATGGCGAATCGGCTTGGCATCCCCGCCCCACTGGTGTAACTGCATTTACCAAAGTCTACTCGCCTTTTCCCAAAGTCTAATGGCGGTGCTCTCCCGCAGACGGTACAGTATGAGAGCAGGAGACGATCTCCGGCAGAGCCACGGCACACAGGAGAGACGGTGCATGCCCAGCGTGCCGCTTATGGCGATCGTCGACGATGACGACGCTCTGAGGAATTCGGTTGATAATCTGCTCCGATCCGTGGGCTTTCGTGTGCAAGGCTTCGCATCGGCGGAAGCGTTCCTGCAGGCGAATCACGCGCCCGAGGCGGCGTGCCTGCTTCTCGACGTGCACCTGCCTGGCATGAACGGACTCGAGCTCCAGCGTCAGCTGATGGCGGCGCACTGGGGCATTCCGATCATCTTCGTCACGGCCTACGTCGATGACGACGCGCGCGCGCGCGCACTTGCGGGGGGCGCGGTGGCGTTTCTGTACAAACCCTGCCCCGAGGCGGATCTCCTCCATGCCATCGAGGCGGCTCTCACGCATTCGTGACACTAAGCGGGTGATGGGTGGGTGCTGAGAAGGAGGTCCGACTCCACCAGGAGGCGCCAGCCCATGCATGAGGACAACCCCTGCGTCTTTGTCGTTGACGACGACCAGCCAACGCGCGGGAGTCTGCGCAATCTGTTCCGCTCCACGGGGTTCACCGTCCGGATATTTGCATCCGCCCAGGAGTCCTGGCCCAGCCGGCGGCTCGCGGGCCCTGACTGACTGGTGCTCGATGTCCAGCTCCCGGGGCTGAGCGGGCTGGAGCTGCAGGAGGAACTGGCCAGGGGCCATGTACCGGCGCCCATCATTTTCATCACCGGGCACGGCGACATCCCGATGACGGTGCACGCCATGAAAGCCGGAGCCGGCGACTTCCTGACGAAACCGTTCCGCGACCAGGAGCTCTTCGCCGCCGTCGGGCAAGCTCTGCTGTGCGATAGCGAATTCCCGAAACGCCGATCGGAAGTCCTGGAGCTCCGGCCGCGAAGCCTCTCACTGCTCCTGGATCATTCCAAGAGGTAAGGTCAAATCTACCAAAGTAGACTGGACCCCTGTTCGAAACGCACTTAATATCCAAATTGAGGACGGTAAACCGAATCGAATGATGACGGGCATCAGGGAAAAGGCATCGACGGCGCACATAGCGATTGTTGAAGACGACGCGCTGGTACGTGAGAGCTTGAGCGACTGTCTCGAATCAAAGGATTTTTCGGCGCCGAATTCGGGTGTAACTGCGCAAGCAACGGACACGAATCGTGAAATCGCGCTGAAACCGGGGCAAAAGGCTTT
>CAZXCO010000683.1:0-3902 GCA_964639095.1 uncultured Solibacteraceae bacterium | reverse complement strand
TTCCTGAATCGCGTCCGCGCTGGGCTGGTTTTCCTGCAGCGCATAGTTCACGGTGTGGTTGGTGTTGTCGAGACCTTCGACGCGGTATGCCGCCGTGTTCGACGGCGCGCCGTTCACCACCATGGTGAAGTTCGGGTTATAGACGACGCCCGGAATCAGCACCGTGGAGTTATACGGATTGCGCACGCCCGAGCTGCCGGCGTTGTTGCCGCCGATGCCCAGAATCGGCAGATCCTGGAGTTGCTCGACGGTGATGTTCTGGACCACGTCGCCGCTCTCGGTACGGAGCAGAGAGGCTTCGGCGTTGACCGTGATCGTTTCATTCGTCGCGCCCAGCTCCAGTGCGGCGTTGATTGCCAGAACCTGAGCGGCGGCAAGATTCAAACCCGCTCGCGTGAATTTCTTGAAGCCCGCAGCCGTCACGGTCACGGAGTAAGGACCGGGCGGCAGGTTCGGCGCCGTGTAAGCGCCCGTTGCAGTGGATTGCGTGGAAACCGAAACGCCCGTGCCCGTGTTTGTGACAACGACTGCTGCCGCCGCTACACTGGCGCCGGTCGGATCGGTGATGGTTCCGGTTATTGTCCCGCTCGCCGCCTGTGGATATGCGGCGACGGGGATCAATATTGATAGAAGCAAAACTGCCAGAATACTGCGCATTTCTCCCCCTTCACGTAGTACAGCGGTCGTGTCTAAACTCCTGCGCGCAACTGATGTTGGCGGACCTCGTTTACGAGCAAACCCCTGCCTGGGGTGAGACTTTATAACAACCTTATGCTTTATGTCAACTTTATTACCTGTTTTCCTTTCAATTATTCCGGACGGCGACGATATTGGTCGTCCCGTTTGGGACGATACTGCAATATCAGTTGTCCCGAATTCGTGGATGGAGGCGCCCGACAAATGCGGGAATTGAATTTATCCCCCCGGCCGGAAAGAAGTTGTTAGGATATCTCCTGAAGACCATACGCACTCGTAAGGAGAGGAACCAAAGGAGACCAACCAAGTGAGTACTCAAGTGACATTAAGCGACGCGCGAAGAGTCATAGCAGCGGCCGAAAAGAAGGCCGCCGAGATCGGTCAGCCGATGAACATCGCCATTGCGGACGAGGGCGGAAATGTTGTGTCCCACGTACGGATGGATGGAGCGTGGATCGGCAGTATCGATATCTCGCAGAAGAAGGCCTATACGTCTCGGGCTTTCGACATTTCCACCAAAGATCTTGCCACCCACTCACAGTCGGGCGGGCAGTTTTTTGGCATCCATGCCTCCAACAACGGGAAGATCATGATCTTCGCAGGAGGCATTCCGTTGAAGAAGGACGGTAAGGTAGTAGGGGCGATCGGCGTCAGCGGTGGATCGGGCGAGCAGGATCACGCAGTGGCCGAAGCCGGCGCCGCCGCATTCTGATATATATCTGTACTGAGGAAATCTCAACTCAAAAGGAAAAACTATGGCAAGCAATCGTGGTTTGGCATACATGGGGCCGGGAAAGGTCGAAATCCAGAGCATCGACTTCCCCAAACTGGCCCTCGGAAATCGCAAGTGCGATCACGGCGTCATCCTGAAGATCGTTTCCACGAACATCTGCGGAAGCGACCAGCACATGGTGAGAGGGCGCACGACGGCGCCGCACGGCCTGATCCTCGGCCATGAAATCACCGGTGAAGTCATCGAGGCGGGCCGCGACGTCGAGTTCATCAAGGTTGGCGATCTCGTCTCCGTTCCGTTCAATATCGCTTGCGGCCGCTGCCGCAACTGCAAAGAAGGGAAGACCGGTATCTGCCTCAATGTGAATCCGGCCCGTCCTGGCGCGGCTTATGGCTACGTCGACATGGGCGGCTGGGTTGGCGGCCAGGCGGAATATGTCATGGTCCCCTATGCCGACTGGAACCTTCTGAAGTTCCCGGACAAGGCCCAGGCTATGGCGAAGATCAAGAGCCTGACCTGCCTGTCCGACATCTTCCCGACCGGCTATCACGGCGCTGTCACCGCGGGTGTCGGCCCGGGTTCGACCGTTTATGTCGCCGGCGCGGGCCCGGTGGGCCTCGCTGCGGCAGCCGCGTGCCAGCTTCTCGGCGCGGCGGTCGTCATCGTCGGCGATCTGATTCCGGAGCGCCTCGCGCAGGCGAAGAGCTTCGGATGCGAAGTTGTTGACGTCTCGAAGGATGCCTCGGTCGGCGACCAGATCGCCCAGATCGTTGGCGAGCCTCTGGTGGACGCCGGCATCGATTGCGTCGGTTTCGAAGCGCGCGGCCACGGGCACTCGGGCGCGGCGAAGGAAGCACCGGCTACGGTGTTGAATTCGCTGATGACCGTTACCCGGGCAGGCGGCTCGATCGGTATCCCCGGTCTCTATGTGACGGACGATCCGGGCGGCATCGACGACGCAGCGAAGACCGGCAACCTGAGCATTCGCATCGGCCTCGGCTGGGCGAAGTCGCACTACTTCTTCACCGGCCAGTGCCCGGTAATGAAGTACAACCGGCAGCTCATGATGGCAATCCTGCACGACAAGGTCGATGTGGCGAAGGCCGTCAACGTGAAGGTGATCAGCCTCGACGAAGGCCCGAAGGGCTACAAGGACTTCGATAAGGGTGCTTCGACGAAGTTCGTGATCGATCCTCACGGAAGCGTTCACTAGGAATACCGGCATGCGGCTGTGAGCCGCATGTGTACGATCGGGGCGGGGCGCGAAAGCGTTCCGCCCTTTTTCGTTTTTACGTGTGTGTTACCTTCGAACCGTTTGAGTGTTCAACGCGCTGTAAACATCGATGATCTTCGCAAGCTGGCCGAGCGCCGGGTTCCGCGCGCTGTTTTCGACTACATCGATGGCGGCGCGGAGGGTGAAGTCACCCTGCGGGCAAACCGGCGCGCCTGGGAAGAGATTTTTTTCCGGCCGCACAATGCCGTCGCCACGCCCCAATGCGATACGCATGTGAACGTGCTCGGCAGCGACCTCGCGCTGCCGATGATTCTCGGCCCGCTCGGATCGAGCCGTCTGTTTCATCCGGCGGGCGAACGCGCCGCCGCCAAAGCCGCGGGCGAGGCCGGCATCGCGTACACGCTCTCTACATTTTCGGGATACCGCTTCGACGAACTGGCCGCCGTCTCGGCCGCCCCACTCTGGTATCAGCTCTATCTGGCCGGAGGCCGGGCGGTCGTGGAAGCGACTCTCGCACGCGCATGGAAGAGCAATTTCAAGGCTCTGGCCGTGACCATCGACACCAATGGCCCGGGCATGCGCGAGCGCGATTTCCGCAACGGCGCCCCGCAACTCATGGGCAGCAGCGTCTTCGCCATGCTGCCTTTCACGTCTCAGGTCGCCGTGCGTCCGCGATGGACAGCCCGGTTCCTCCGGGACCGGACGAACGCCATGCACTATGCCAATGTCATCATTCCCGGCAAAGGTCCGCTCCCCACTCTGGATGTCCAGCAGTCGCTGCGCGATTCCGTGGTGACATGGGCCGATCTGAAATGGATCCGCGAGGCGTGGCCGGGGCACATTCTGGTGAAAGGCGTGATCACGGGAGACGACGCGCGCCGAGCTGTGGACGCCGGGGTTTCCGGTCTGATCGTCTCCAATCACGGCGGCCGGCAGCTCGATACCTGCTTTCCCACGGCGCGCGCCCTGCCGGAGGTGCTCGAAGCCGTGAACGGCCGTGTGGAGGTGCTGGTTGACGGGGGCATCCGCCGCGGGGCCGATATCGTGAAGGCGCTCTGCATGGGGGCAAAGGCGGTCCTGATCGGCCGCGCGTACGGCTATGGTCTGGCTGCCGGTGGCGAGGCGGGCGTCGCCCAGGCGATCGCGATTCTGAAGGCCGATATCGAGCGGACTCTCGTGCTGCTGGGCTGCGATTCCGTGAGCCGGCTCGACGCTTCGTACATTCAGTTGCCGAAGGCC
>CAZXCO010000682.1:0-9728 GCA_964639095.1 uncultured Solibacteraceae bacterium | reverse complement strand
ACGCCTGCACCTTCGGCGATGTCATTACGGAAATCCCGGGCATCTTGAAAGATATCCGTGACGTCGAGACGTCCGATCTGGAGGGGTTTGACGCGGTCATCCATCTGGCCGGGCTCTCCAATGATCCGCTCGGAGATTTCGATCCTTCGCTGACCGACGAAATCAATCATGTGGCATCCGTGAATCTGGCGCGAAAAGCCAGAGAAGCGGGGGTGAAGCGATTCATCTTCTCGTCTTCCTGCAGCAATTACGGCGCGGGCGGCGAGGGCCTGCTCAACGAGGACTCCCCGCTCAACCCCGTGACGCCCTACGGCCGATCAAAGGTCGATTCGGAGCGCGACATCTCAAAGCTTGCCGGACCCGATTTCACTCCGGTATTCATGCGCTCGGCAACAGCATACGGAGTTTCTCCGCGTCTGCGGTTCGATCTGGTCCTGAATAACCTCGTCGCCTGGGCGTTTACGACCGGCGACATACTGATCAAGAGCGACGGCACCCCGTGGCGCCCGGTCGTTCACATCGAAGACATCAGCCGGGCATTTCTGGCCGCGCTTGAAGCGCCGGCGGCGGTTGTGGCGAATCAGAAGTTCAACGTAGGGCGCAGCGACCAGAATTATCGCGTGCGGGAGATCGCCGAAATCGTGGCCGATACCGTACCTGGCTGCAAGATCCGGTATGCGGCCGACGCCGGACCCGACACGCGTTGTTATCGCGTGGATTGCAGCCGCATTCGCCGCGTGCTTCCCGCTTTCGAACCGCAATGGGATGTGCGGAAGGGAGCGAAGCAGTTGCACGACGCCTACCGAAGCATCGGCCTGACGGTGGACGACTTCGAGGGTCCGCGCTACAAACGCATCGCGCACCTGAAGGAGCTGATCCATCGCAATGTTCTGGATCCCCGGCTCCGCTGGGTGGAAGCGGCCGTCGCCGCCGGGCACGGGAGGCGGTAGGCATGCGCAGAACCCATTGCAGATCCTGCTCCTCGGAGCGTTTGAGTCCTTTTCTGTCGCTGGGCATCACACCGCTCGCCGACGGCCTTCTCAACGCGGATCAACTGGGCAGGCCCGAGGTAACGGCCCCGCTCGAAGTCGTGTTCTGCCAGGATTGCACGCTGGTCCAGATCACCGAGACCGTTCCTCCGGAGATTCTGTTCGGCCAGGACTATCCATACTTTTCGTCGGTCTCGCCGTCGCTCCTCGAACATTTCCGGAAGAGCGCCGAGTACATCCTCGAAACCAGGAATCTCGGCCCCGGGAGCCTTGTCATGGAAGCGGCGTCGAACGACGGCTACATGCTGCGGAACTTCGCCAGCCGCGGCATTCCCGTGCTCGGAATCGATCCTGCGCCGGCGCCGGTGAAGGCCGCCAGAGAGATCGGCGTCGACACCATCAACGATTTCTTCGGCCTGGAACTGGCGCGCCAACTTGCCTCGGAGGGCCGAATGGCGGACGTGTTTCTGGCCAACAACGTACTGGCCCACGTGGCCGATCTCAATGGATTTGTGGAGGGCTTTCGTCTTCTTCTCAAAGAAGACGGCGTGGCGGTAATCGAATGCCCTTACCTCATCGACCTGATCGATCATTGCGAGTTCGACACGATTTATCACCAGCACTTGTGCTACTTTTCCGTCACCGCGCTGGACGCGCTTTTCCGGCGTCACGGCCTCTTCCTCAATGACGTGAAGCGCACGCCGATTCATGGCGGATCGCTCCGGCTCTTTATCGGAAAGCACGAAAACGCGAGTGACGCCGTAAGAAACCTTCTGGCGCAGGAGCGAACGGACCGCGCCACCGACCTCGGCTACTACACGCGGTTCGGGCGGCAGGTTAATGAAATCCGCGAATCGCTTCGGGCGTTGATGGAAGATCTGAAGCGGTCGGGCAAGAAGATTGTCGGTTATGCCGCCGCGGCCAAGGCGACTACACTCCTCTCATACTGCGGAATTGACCGCAGCATGCTGGAGTATGTCGTCGATCTGAACCGCTTCAAACAGGGGCGATTCATGCCCGGGAATCATCTTCCCATTTACCCGCCGGCGCGCATTCTGGAAGACAAACCCGATTACGTACTTCTTCTCGCGTGGAATTTTGCGCGCGAAATCATGGAGCAGCAGAACGAGTATCGTGCAGCGGGCGGAAGGTTCATTATTCCGATTCCCCGGCCTGCAATCGTTTGACCGAAGAAAGGACGAAGCTGGCGATGACTGTCTATGTTGATTCACACTTGCCTGACGAAGTGCGGCGGGAATACCTGTATCGGGGCGACATTTTTGTTTTTTCGCCCCGCAAATCGTCGCTCGCCCTTTGCGAATTCGCGCGCGGAATGATTGAGGAAGCCCTTCACCCGCTCGACCCGCGTACGGCGCAGTACGAGATGCCGGTGGAGGAATATGTTTCCGTTGTTGCGCCGTTGAAACCGCGCTTCATCCATCATCCGGAGTCGATGCGGCTGATTCGCGAGATTCTTCGCGAGGTGGGCGCGGATCCCGAGACCACTTACATGGACGTGCCGCGTCTGAGGATGGTGACCAGCGGCGGATATCTTACAGCGGGCGTCGGATACGCGCATCATCCCCACCGCGATACGTGGTATTCGGCGCCGGCGACCCAGGTCAACTGGTGGCTTCCGATTTATCCCATGGGGGCGGAGACCTCGATGGCGTTCCATCCCTTCTACTGGGATGAGCCCGTGAAAAACGGCTCGCGGCGCTTCAACTATTACCAATGGAATGCCGTTGGCCGCGCCGGCGCGGCGAATCACATCACGTCCGACAACCGTGAACAGCCGAAACCGGAGCAATCGATCGCTCTCGAGCCGAGCGTGCGCTTCGTGACCGAGCCTGGCGGCATGATTCTCTTTTCCGGAGCGCACATGCACTCCACCGTGCCGAACACGTCAGGAGTCACCCGCTACAGCATCGATTTCCGCACCATCGATATCAACGACACGGCCGCCAGACGCGGCGCCCGCAACATCGATTGGGAATGTACGGGGACGTCACTGCGCGACTTCCGGCGCGGATCGGATCTTGAAGCCATGCCCGAGACCGTCGCGATGCAGTACGATCCCCAGGGCCCGACGGACGGGGTGGCGGTATTCCAGCCGGTCCCGGAGGAGGCCACGAAATGAGCGCCGCCAACGCCCCTGCTGTGGCATCGAAGAGTGCCGCGATCCGCTGCCCGTCCTGCACAGCGCCCGACGTCAAGGTCTTCTACGAAGTGACAGCCGCCCCGGTGCACAGCGTTCTTCAGATGAGCACGCCCAAAATGGCGCGGGAATTTCCAAAGCGCAACGTGGTGCTCGGTCTCTGCCGCAGTTGCGGGCTGATCTCGAACACGGTATTCGACCCCTCGCTGCACAGCTACTCAGGTCAATACGAGGAGACGCAGGGCTTCTCAGCAACATTTCAGGCCTTTCACGAGCAACTGGCCCGCAACATCATCGAGCGTTTCGGCATTTACGAGAAAACCGTCATCGAGATCGGGTGCGGGAAGGGTGAGTTCCTTTCCCTGATCTGCCGCCTCGGCCGCAACCGCGGTATCGGAATCGATCCGGCCTTCGTCGCCGCGCGCAATCCGGCGGCCGGCTGCGAGGTGGAGTTCATCTCCGATTTTTATTCCGAGAAATTTTCCCACTATAAGGCCGACGCCATCATCTGCAAGATGACGCTGGAGCACATACACGACACCTATGACTTCGTATCGCTGGTTCGGCGCTCCATCGGCGACCGGCGCGACACGCTGGTGTTCTTTCAGGTGCCGGACATGAACCGGATTCTGGCAGAAACCGCATTTCAGGACATTTACTACGAGCACTGCTCTTACTTCAACGCCGATTCCCTGCGGTGGTTGTTTATCTGCTGCGGGTTCGAAGTCCTGGAAGTGAAAAGCGAATTCGGCAACCAGTACCTCACACTTGCGGCGAAGCCGTCTTCGGGACCGTTCCCGTCGGTCATGCATACGCAGCCCGACATTCCCAACCTCGAACGAATGGCGGACGCCTTCGCCATTCGCAGCACGCTCTCGATTCACAAGTGGAGACGGCGGGTGACGGAACTGGCCGCCGCCGGGAAACGCATTGCGATCTGGGGCTCCAGTTCAAAGGGCGTCGCATTTCTTACCGCGCTCAAGGCCGACAGCTGCATTTCCGCCGTCGTCGACATCAATCCCTACCGTCAGGGCAAATATATGGCCGGTTCCGCGCATCGGATCATCAGTCCCCGGGAACTGGCCGCCACGGGTGTCGATCTCGTCATTGCCATGAATTCCATTTACACCGCTGAGATTCAAAAGACCCTGGACGAACTGGGGATCCAGACCGCATTGCTGTCGCTTTGACTGCAGTCTGCAACGAAAGGCAGAACTTTTTATGAAACACGGGTTCCTGATAGCTTTTGCACTTCTGGCGTCGCTGAACGCCCAGAGCGTCGACAAACCGCTTCCGGCCACGCCAACGCAGCAGCCGCGGTCCGACTACGTGCTCGGTCCTGGCGACCAGATGAACGTCTGGATGATGGGAATCGACGAACCGCAGACGCGCGCAGTGAGCGTGGATCCGGGAGGTTATGTCGATCTGCCCATGGCCGGCCCGGTCAAAGCGGCCGGATTGACGCTGGCCGAACTGCGCGTGCGGATCAACGAAGAGCTCAAACGATACATCAGGGACCCGCAGTCCTCCATCACAATCACGGAGTACCGCAGCCAGCCCGTATCCGTTCTCGGGGCTGTCAAGGACGCGGGGGTCCGGCAGTTGCAGGGCGGCCGCAGGCTGCTGGAAGTGCTTTCGCTTGCCGGAGGGCTGGCGCCGGATGCGGGTGAGTGGATTCTTCTCACGCGCGAACATTCCTCCGGCTCATTGCCGGTCGCCGGTGCGACCACGGACGAAAAGACAGGCTCCGTCAGCGGACAGATCAATGTCGCCGAGCTGATGTCCGGCCACCGGCCCGATCTGAATATCGAAATCATGCCGCACGACGTCATTTCCGTGACGCGCGCGCGCATGGTCTATGTGCTGGGAGAGGTCGGGAAGCCGGGCGCTTTTGTGCTGAATGAGCGCTCGGGAGTTTCGGTGCTGCAGGCATTGTCCATGGCGGGCGGCTTCACGCGGACGGCTTCTCCGGGCCACACGCGTATCCTGCGGTCTGTCCCCGGTTCAACCGATCGTCAGGATCAGTCGATCAATCTTCGCGACATTCTGGAAGGGAAGAAAGCGGACATCACCCTCCACGCCGACGACATCCTTTTTGTCCCGGACAGCCTTGCCAAGAATGCATCCCTGCGAGCGATAGAGGCCGGTATCCAGGTGGGCACCGGACTCGTGATCTGGAGATAACACACATGCGATGGCGCACCTTACCTGGATCGGTATCCGAACAACCGGCACTCACGCAGGCCGGCGGGCGTTCGTTCTTCGACGCTCCCGCAACACCGGAGCCTCAGACCAGCGAATCTCCCGGAACTTCCATCTGGAAGCTTGCGCGGCGGCATAAGCTGCTGCTGATTTCGAGCAGCATCGCCTGCGCGGTGGCGGCTTTCGCGCTTTCGACAGCCCAGTCGAAGGTGTACATCGCCACGGTGGCCATAGAAATCCAGGCGTTCAACGATAACGTGCTCAACACGGGAGACACCGATACGGTGGCCCGCGACACGAATTCGGGTGACTCTTATTTCGCCACCGAGATCGAGTCTCTCTCGGCGACCGCATTGCTCGCGCGGGTGTCGGACCGGCTGAAACTCGAAAGCAGATTTCAGACGCCTCCCCCCGAAGGTCCTTTCAACCGTCTGCTGACTTTGCTGCACATACCCCATCCCGTTTTGACGCCGCGGGAACGAGCCATCAACGAACTGCGGGACGGTATGACGGTGACGGTTCCCAAGGACTCCTCGCGAATCGTACGCGTCAGTTATGCCGCCGACGATCCGAAGGTCGCCGCGCAGGTCGCCAATACCATCGCCGACGCCTTTATCGACCGGAATACCGAGTTGCGTCTCAGCGAAATGAGGAAGACGAGCAGCTGGCTCTCCCAGCAGATCGAGGACCTCAGGGAGCGCCTGCAGGAGTCGCAGCGCGCTTTGGAAAATTTCGGCAATTCCGCCGGGTTGGTTTTCACGTCGGACAAGGACAACATCGCAGAGGCCAAGCTGAAGCAACTCCAGGACGAGTTGTCGAAAGCCCAGGCGGAACGGATCGAGAAGCAGTCCCGGCGCGAGATGATGGCGCACACCGGCGATGCGCCGAGCGAACTGCTCGACAGCGGGCCCCTCCGCGAATATCAGATCAAGTACGCCGACGCCAAACAGCGCCTGGCCGAACTCGAAGCGACCTTCACGGCTAATCATCCGAAGGTCCTGCAGACGCGCGCCGAGGTGGCGGCGATCCAGGCGTCGATGGATGCCGAACGCCGCAATGTGAGCCAGCGCATCGCGAGCGAGTTCGAGGCCTCGCAGCGGCGCGAACAACTCCTTCTGAATGCGTTCAACGCGCAGACACGGCTGGTCACATCGCAGGAGGCGCAGACAGCGCGCTACATGCTCCTCAAGAATGAGGTCGAAACCAACAGGCAGCTCTACGATTCCATGCTGCAGAAGGTCAAAAGTCTGAACATCGCGTCGGCGATGCGGGCGCGCAACATCATGGTCGTGGATGCCGCCGAGCCGCCGTCCATTCCCTCGCAGCCGAAGCCTCTGCCGAGCGCGGGCGTGGGAATGATTACCGGCCTGCTGATCTCGGGCGTATTCGTGCTCGCCCGTGAACGCTCCAATCAGTCGATTCAGTCCCCGGGCCTGATGCAGAAGGTTCTTCAGGTTCCCGAACTGGGCGTGATTCCAAGTTTTCCCAAACAGACATGGTTTGCGCGCAGCAGCCTGAGCCTGCTTCCAAACCGCAGCGCCGGGAGTTCGCTGGAGCTCATCACGCTGAATGAAGGCGACTCGCCCATCGCGGATTCGTACCGGGCGGTGGTGGCGTCGCTTGTCTTCGGGAAAGCCCGTTCGTCGCACGGCAACGCGCTCGTCATTACCAGCGCCATGCCGGCGGAAGGAAAGACGACGGCGTTATGCAATCTGGGCATCGTATTGACGCGCATCAATCTGAGGGTTCTGGTCATCGATGCCGATTTCCGCAAGCCCCGGCTTTCCACGGTGTTCGGCGTGCGCCACGAGCACGGACTGACGGACATCCTGAAAAGCAGCAGAGACCTGCCCGAATATCTGCCCGAGGAACTTGTGATCGCCACGATGATTCCCGGTATCTCCATCCTTTCGATCGGGAGCAACTGTGATTCGGGCGATGTCGATCTTCTTCACAGCCCGCGCCTGCGCCAGATCATCGACCGGGTCAAGCGGGAGTTTGATTTCGTTCTCATCGACACGCCGCCGGTGATACCGGTTCCCGATGCGCGCATTATCGGCCGCCAGGTGGATGGGGTGATTTTGATTTGCAGGGCTTCCGCAACCAGCTCGGAGGCTTTGGTAACAGCATCCAGGCGTCTGCAGGCCGACGGCACGCGCGTGGTCGGAACCATCCTGAACGATTTCGACGCCACGGTGGGAGGGCACTATTACGCCTCCTCCCGCTATGACTCCGGGAATTGAAATCGTCGGGCCCGACGGACCTTACGCCATGTTTGACCTCACAAAACTCCTTCTCCGCAGACAAATCGATTCGGCGCGCTACCGCGCCGAGTCTGCGAGCCTGCCGGCCGAAGTTCTGGCGCGACTGAAGGAGTTCGCACGGGAAGAAGGTCTGCTCCTGAACCATCTGGCCGCAGGCCTTTTTGGAATCCTGCTGACACGGGGGTTCAACGTATTCATCGAAGACCTGGGGCTCGTCACGGGCGCGCAGGCGCCGCTGGCGGTGATCGATCCCCTTCAGTCGGGGATGCAAACATGCAGGGAATTTCTGCATCGCACCGGGGCGCTCCTTGCCGGTGGGGAAGCAGAAGCGAACGTCCCCGGCGGAGGCTCTTTGCGGGCCCTTCCAGAGTATCCCGCGGCGGTCGCGATTGTCCCGCGCGCCTCCTCCCAGGCAGAGGAGGTCTTCGAAAGCGCGCTGAACGAATACTCGGGAGCTTCGCTCTTCTTTTATTTCGATTCCGATACCGGCGGACTGTCACTCGCCTGTCTCGACGCGGTCTTCGATGCTTCGTTTTCGCAGAGGCTGCTGTCCGGAGCAGCGGATCTGGCGGCGCGCATTCCGGATTTCGCAGCCACACCGGTCTGGTCGCTGCGAATGACGGAAGCGGGCCGATGGGAAGTCCTGCAGTCGCGGACAGAACGCGCGCAATCCGCTGCCGCCGGCCATTTGCGCCGACTCCGCATCGGAAATTTTCAGGCAGGGTTCCCCGAGCCGGATGGGACGACAACTGCGGTGACCGGGCTTTCCCGCGCACTGGCCGCCCGCGGGCACGACGTGACGATTTACGGGTGCGGCAAGGGCTCCGCGGGCCAGCAGACTCCCGGCCTCGGCGCTCTCATTTTCCATTCGCAAACGCGGAATCCTTTCGCTGTTCCGCGCGAGCTGATCGCGCGCCTTCAGGCAAACAAGGATCAGCTCGATTTGCTGATTCTGAATTCCATGTTTCACCCGTCGAATATCGCCGTGGCGCGGGCCGCGCGGCGCGGCCGGATTCCTTATATTGTTTGCCCTCACGATCCGTACCATCCACTGCTCCTTCGG
Source organism: uncultured Solibacteraceae bacterium (assembly GCA_964639095.1). Classification (GTDB taxonomy): domain Bacteria; phylum Acidobacteriota; class Terriglobia; order Bryobacterales; family Bryobacteraceae; genus BOG-234. The sequence goes on along the minus strand of CAZXCO010000682.1, from coordinate 1,052 downwards.
AAGAACCGGTGGCGCAAGGCCGTCTACGGCCTCCTGTTCGAAAGGCCGATGCTGCGGCGCGCCGCGGCCGTGCAACTGCTCTCGCCCGCTCATGAGCAGCATCTGCGGGCATTCGGCATCGCGGTTCCGGGCGTCACAGTCCCCAATGGCATTCATGACAGCGACGTCCCTGCCGAGGGTCCTCACGAAACGCTTGCCGGAGATCCGGCGCTGCTCGTTCTCGGCCGCATCGATTCTGCGCATAAAGGCCAGGATCTGCTGATTCGCGCCTTGCGTGTTTTGTCCGACAGAGGAGCGCTGCCGCCGGGCCTGAGAGTGCACGTGGCCGGGCCCGCAGACGATCGCGAAAGCGACCTGATTCACCTGGCGAAGCAGCTGAGGGTTGACGGCTTTCTGGAATTCCACGGACGCGTGCCGGACGCCGTTCGCTGGAGCATGCTGCGCTCCTGCGACGCGCTGGCGCTTTGCTCCCGCTATGACGGCTTCGGGCTGGTGGTCCTCGAAGCGATGCTGTGCGGGCGGCCTGTCCTCGTTTCCGATCAGGCCGGCGTTGTCGATTGGGTCCGCAAGGCCCGCTGCGGTTTCGATTTCGAGCCGGAGCCCGTGTCGATCGCCGGCGCGCTGGAGCAGGCGCTGGCCGCGCGCGCGGACTGGAGCGTGATGGGCGAGCGGGGCCGCCGTTTCGTCCGGGAATGGATGAGCTGGGATCGCATGGCGGAAATGGCGGAGCGGCAGTATACCTCGATCCTCGACCAGCGGCCCCTGCCGTCGCCCGGCGCCCCGCTCGATTCACTTGCCGCAGAGGCGGCGGGGCATGGAGACTGACCCGATGATTCCCGTCCCGCCCCGATTTGTGGAGGCAACTGAGTGGGTGCGAAAGGGCGCTCTTGCAGTGACCGATCAGGGGCTGATTTCCGGATCGAACTTCGTCCTGAACGTGCTTCTCGCCAGATGGATCACGCCCGAGCAGTACGGCGTCTTCGCGCTCGCAAATTCATTCCTGATTCTGGTTCTCGGTGTCTACCAGTCTCTGATTCTCGAGCCGATGCCCG
>CAZXCO010000681.1:0-7293 GCA_964639095.1 uncultured Solibacteraceae bacterium | reverse complement strand
ATCGAGATACTCCGGATCGAACGCGCCGGTGATGGGCGTCGGCCACTCGGTCAGGTTGACGAGCGTGTTGAGCAGAGGGTTATCGCACTTGTATTTCGTCGGCACCGCGCGGATGCGCTTGCGGCGTTCTTCGGCGGAAAGAATCACGAAGTTCGCGCGCAGCTGCTCTTCGTAGTTCTCGTACGTTACCGGGAACCGGGCGGCCCCCAGCTTGCGATGCCCGCTGGACTGGTTGCCCGAAGGGATGCCGGCGATTTCGAAGGGGATCACCTGATTGTCGAGCAGGGCGACGATCCATCGGATCGGCCGGATGAAACGGACAGGAGCCTTTCCCGGCGCCTCGGCCGGAGCCCAGTACATCGTTTTGGGAAAGGGCGTCTTCAGAGCGAGCGATGGCAGGGCTTCAGCAAGAATCGCACCGGCGGCCCGGCCCGCGGTTCTTCGGACACAACTGTATTTTTCGGCCTTCCCGTCGGAAAGCACTTCAAGCTGTTCGGGCGCAAGACCCTGTTTCTTCGCAAAGCCGGCCACGGCCGCGGGCGGGGCGTTTTTCGCCGGTCCCCAGACGCGCTCCTCGGAATCCGGCTGGCGGGCGATCACCCCTTCGGCGCGGACCACGAGACGGCGCGGGGTGGCGTCGGTGCGGATGGAGGCGTCTCCCAGTTGATTGTCTTTCAGAAGGGTCCCGACGGCGCTGCCGAGATACTCCAGAGCGCCTGCCAGCATCCAGTCAGGGATCTCTTCGGCGCCGATTTCCAGGAGGAAATTCATGCGGCCTGCTCCCGTGCCAAAGCCTGCTGGTCAACCCAGGACTCAGCCACCGCCACGGCGAGCCGGCGGATGCGCCCGATAACGGCGACCCGTTCGGTCACGCTGATCGCTCCGCGCGCGTCGAGCGTGTTGAACAGATTGCTGCACTTCAGAACGTGATCGTAAGTGGCAAGAAGCGGAAAGCGCTTCTTTTCGGAGTAGCCGTTGTAGAGATCCAGCAGCCGGCGGGCCTCTGTTTCATGAATTTCGAAGAGCTTCCAGAGTGTCGGGACGTCCGCGAGTTCGAAGTTATAGACCGAATACTGCAGCTCGTCGGCATATCGGACGTCGCGGTACTTGACGCCGGAAGTCCATTCGATGTCGTACACGCTGTCGACCCCCTGCAGAAAGGCGGTCAGCCGTTCTAGCCCGTAGGTGATTTCGGCGGGGACCAGATCGAGGTCGATGCCCCCGACCTGCTGGAAATAAGTAAACTGTGTGATCTCCAGACCATCGAGCATCACCTGCCAGCCTACCCCCCAGGCCCCGAGCGAGGGATTTTCCCAGTTGTCTTCTTCCAGCTTCAGATCGTGTTTTCTCAGATCGATGCCGATGGCTTCCAGGCTGCCCATGTACTGCTCGATGACGTCCGGCGGCGTGGGCTTCAGAATCACCTGAAGCTGCATGTGCTTATAGAGACGGTTGGGATTGTCGCCGTAGCGGCCGTCGGCGGGCCTTCGGCTGGGCTGCACGTAGGCGGTGCGGTAAGGAACCGGCCCCAGAGCGCGCAGAAAGGTTTCCGGGCATGAGGTTCCGGCTCCGACTTCGACGTCGAACGGTTCCTGCACGATGCAGCCGCGCTCGCCCCAGTATTGCTTCAGGCGGAACACGTTTTCCTGGAATGTGGGAACTTTCGATGGAGATGGAGACATGTCAATTCAGGCGGCGGCTTCGAGAACCGGGAAAGTAATGAGCTTGCGCTCGATCTGGGATTCCATTTGCTGGGCGAGAAAACGGCGAAGATCGGCGGCCGTGGACTGGCTCCAGGCGCGGTCCGTAAGCTGCCCGATGGGTGTGTGAAGAATCTCTTCCGCGATCGCGCGCGACTCCGGTGAGAGTTCCCAGGTGTTACGAAGGTCGAGCGCGCGGCGGCACTCCTGGCAGTAGAGCCCGGCACGGTTGCGGCTGAAACACATCCGCTCTTCCCCGGCGGCGGAGCCGCAGCCGAGGCAGACCTGAAGCCCGGGCAGAAAGCCGGCCAGTTTCACGGCCCACAGACTGAAGTAAGTCACGGCGCGCCACGAATTCCCTCCGGGCGAACGAAGGTGATCCAGCACGGCTGTAATTAAGCGGAAATACTTCTCGCTCGGCTCGGCGGCGGGGAGCAGTTGCTCGGAAACTTCGGCGAAAAAATCCAGCGCGCAGGCGGATGCAAAGTCGCTGAGCACCGCGAACTGCGAGTCCAGCAGATCGCAGGAATCGATGTTCACCAGCTCGCGGGTCTCGCGCTGAAAATAAGACATTCTGATGTGCGAAAGCCGCTCCAATCCGGAACCGAAACCGCTCTTTGGCCGTCGCGCGCGACGGGCCACGCCTCGCAGCTTTCCGAAATCGCGCGTCAGAAAACTGACGATTAGATCCCCTTCCTTGAACGGCCAGGTTTGCAGGACGAAGGCTTCGCTCACCCGAGCGGGCATATAGGCTGCATGAGGCGGAAATCTCAGGTTATCACGCCGCGGCGGGGGGAGATCAACATCAGGCGCCACGGGAATCCCCGGCCGGGATTACTCCATCGCCGCCTGCGATGCGCCAATGGCAAACGGGTTGAAGTTGGTCTTGCGGTCGAAGAAATCGACACCCTCCGACCGCTTCAGCCAGTTGACCACCAGATACGTGAGCGGCGTCGCCACCACTTCGTACACCACTTTAAAGATGTAGGCGGAAAGAATCAGGTTCAACTGGATGCTGAACGGCTGTCCCCAGAAAATGATCATGACCACGGTGGTGGTATCGACCGCTTCGCAGACCACGGTCGATCCCACGGTGCGGGTCCAGAGATACCTTCCGTCAGTCCAGAGCTTCATCTTGGCGAGGGTGAGTGAGTTGGCGAATTCGCCCGCCCAGAACGCGAGCAGGCTGGCGGCCACGTTCCGCGGCACCACGCCGAAGATGGCGACGTAGGCCGCCTGGTCCTTGAATTCGGGCGCAGGGGGCAGCCAGACCGCGAAGATCCCGAAGAGCGTCATGATGCCGCTGGCCATGAAGCCGATCCAGATGGCGCGGCGCGAGGCGCTGTAGCCGTATACCTCGGTGAAGACATCGCCGAAAATATACGTCAGCGGAAAAAGAAGCTCGGCGGCGCTGAAGCGCAGCCGCCCCAGAGGCACCATTTTCGGCGCGATCAGATTCGATACGATCAACACGACAACAAAGATGTTGATGAGCAAATCGAGATATCGATACTGCCTGGACATAAATTAAGGGGTAAGCTCAACAATACAGCATGCCCGCTTTTCCGATCGACTGGCACACCTTATGGCTCTCGATTGTCAAGCTCGCCGTCGCCTGGCTGTGCGCCATGCCTACCGGCTTCGTACGCGAAAAGGAGGCGCACGGCGTCGGTGTCCGGACATTTCCCATCGTGGCCATGGCCAGTTGCGGTTACCTGCTGATTATGCAGGACATGGGATCGGGGTCGGATGCCCTCGCGGCCAACTCCCGTGTGCTGCAGGGTCTGGTTGCAGGCATCGGGTTCGTAGGAGGCGGCGCGATCCTGAAGGAAGGCCTGAGCGTTCACGGCACCTCCGCCGCGGCCAGCATCTGGAACACCGGGGCGATCGGGGCGGCGGTGGCAATGGGCCGTTATGAGATCGCGATCGTGCTGTCGGTGCTGAACGTGCTGACCATGCGCGCACTCGCGCCCCTCAAGAGCCGGCTGGATCGCAGGGACGACCCTTCGATCGGGGCTTGATCCTGAACGAAAGAAAGGAGGTCGGCGCGGCCCGGCCGGTATCATGAATCCTTGCCCGCAGATCCTTCCACATTCATTGCCCCAACCGCCCGCGTGCACCCGGACGCGAAAATCGGCCCCCGCACCCGGATCGGCGACTTCTGCGTCATCGAGCAGGATGTCACGATCGGAGCCGATTGCCTCATCGAGCCTTACGTCTTCGTCAAACGCTGGACCACACTCGGGGACCGGAACGAAATCTCAGCCGGCACAGCGCTGGGGACCGATCCTCTCGACAAGAACTTCACCGGCGAGCGCAGCTATCTTCGGATCGGCAACGGGAACAAAATCCGCGAACATTACACGATTTCGCGCGGCACGCGCCCCGAATCCGTCACCACGATCGGCGATGGGAACTATATCATGACCTCCGGGCATATCGCCCACAACTGCACCATCGGAAACAATACGGTGATCGCGAGCTGCGCGCTCGTGGCGGGATACGTCGAAGTGGAAGACCAGGCGTTCATTTCCGGTGGGGTGGTGATTCACCAGTTCTCCAAAATCGGCCGTCTGGCGATGATTGGCGGGAACACCCGCGTCAATCTCGATGTTCCGCCTTTCTTTCTGTATTCGGGCTTCAACGTGGAGCCGAACGGCCTGAATCTGGTGGGATTGAAGCGGGCCGGCTTCACCCTGGCGCAGGTTGGGCAGCTCAAGAAGGCCTACCGGGTTCTCTATCGCTCCGGGTTGAAACTCGAGGAGGCGCTCGGCCGGATCGAGTGCGAAATTCCGGATGAGAATACGCTTCATCTGGTCCGGTTCATTCGCGGCAGCCAGCGCGGAATCTGCCGGGAAAAAAGCGGAGAATAGCAACGAAACCGGCCGGGCCGGGTTTCCAGATCTTATGGTGACGGAAATTTCCAGGCGCACCTTCCTGGCGGCGGCTGCCGCGGGCCTCGTTCGCGCGCAGGACGCCACATCCCTTGCGGCTCCAGCGATCGTCAACGTGCTGGCTACGGTCCGGGACAAGCAGGGAAAAATTGTCACGAATCTCACAAAAGACGATTTCACTCTGACGGTCGAGGACCGCCCCAGAGCGATCCAGTCTTTTTCGCGTCAAACCGATTTGCCGCTCACCCTGGGGCTGCTGGTGGATACAAGCCGGAGCCAGCGGCAATCCCTGAGCGACGAAAAGGCGGCGAGCCGCCACTTCATCGACCAGATTCTGAGGGAAGACAGGGACCAGGGTTTCCTGATTCACTTCGATCGCGAGAGCGAACTGCTGCAGGACCTGACGGAGTCCCGGGAAAAACTGGAGCGCGCGCTCGATCAACTGCAACTGGCGCAGGAGGCCCGGCCGCAACTGCAGCGTCGCGGCGGCGGCTATCCCGGCGGAGGCGGTTACCCCCGCGGCGGCTATCCGGGCGGCGGCGGGGATCCCGGCGCCGGGCGGCGCGGAGGGAATCAGGCCCGCACCACCCTCTACGATGCTGTACTGCTGGCATCGGATGAATTGATGCGCAAGCGCCAGGGCCGGAAAGCACTCATGTTATTGAGCGACGGCGCCGACAAAGGCAGCAAGGTTCCGCTGTCCCAGGCGATTGAAGCCGCCGAAAGAGCCGATACGCTCGTTTACTCGATTCGGCTCGAGGGGGAGGAACAGCAGTCGTTTGGCCGCGGCGGGTTCGGGGGCAGACGCGGGCGCGGAAGATTTCCGCAGCAACAGCGCGACCGGCCGGACGGGAAAAAGATCATGGAACAGATTTCGCGGGAAACCGGCGGCGGCTTCTTCGAAGTCACGAAAAAGCTCCCCGTCGACGCGGCCTGCGACAAAATCGCCGAAGAGCTGCGAAACCAGTACAGCCTCGGTTTTGCGGCCGATAAAACCGATGCGGCGCTGGGATTGCGCAGAATCAGCGTCACCGTGAAACCGAAAGGGATGACGGTGCAGGCGCGCCAGTGCTACTATCCGGCTTCGTAACGGCGCGAGCGCTGCTCAGCCGATCCCCCGCACAGCCCAGAAAAGTCCGCCCAGCGCGCCCAGGGCCACCGCCAGCATCACCGCCGCGAGAGGCCGCGGGCTGCCGCTTCCCCACCGCAGCGCCAACAACAGAACGATCAGAAGGAATCCCACAAGCATGCTCATCCGCATGCGGCGCCGCCTGCTGCGCGGATCGGCGGATGCGCGGTTGAGATCCGATATGGCGGTGTCGGCCGCCAGCGTCACGGAGTGTTCGCGCACTTCCTCCACCAGCCGGTTCGCCTGGCGCATGGTTCCCAGCGACAGCAGCGTGAGCCCGACGGACCACTCCTTCAGAGCGGATGGGTCCAGAAGACGCGATGCATTCAACTGCAGTTCGCGACCGACCACCGGCCAATGTGCCTCCGCGATCGTATCCCGCGCCGCTCCTCCGGCAGCGACCGCCTCGGCCGTCCAGTAGCCGATCGCAATCAGGTTCCGGTGCAGACAATCGAGATACAGCGGCCGCGCGCGGGGCAGTTCAAGTTTGGCCAGCGCCCGCCAGTTGCTTTCAAACGCCGACGCCGAACCCGGATACCAGAGCCGCACTTTCAACTCGGGTTCGATGCCCGACATCAGATTCAGCAGGCGGCCGTCGAGCACCGCAGTGGACTCTCCCGCGGCAAGCGCCAGCAGCGTTTGGACAGTGACCGAAGCGTTACCTTCCAGCACCGCCGCGACATACTTCATCCCTACGTTCACGGCCGGCGGCGGCACGGAAAGAGGCCGATTGAAGCGCCGCACCGCGAGGCGTTTCCCTTCGGCCGGCATAACAATCGCATCCGGCTGCAGATCGGCGTCCACCATCGAGAGCGTGAAGAACTGCTCGAGAACGGCGACGGCCAGCCGCGTAAGCGCATCGACCGAAGCCTGCCGGATCAGCGAGCTGACCGGCTCCCCCTCGACCCAGGGCCAGCAGAGGATGCGATCGGTGCAGATCTCACCGATCAACTCCGGGTAGTCGACCAGCGTCTCTCCCCTCCTCCGCCCCAGCACTTCCAGATAGGAACGCTCGAGCGCAGAGGACTCGGCGCGGCGAAGCCACTGGCGGAACTGGTTGAGAACGCCCGGCGCTGTAATGCGCGCGAGATCGGGATGCCCGAGAAAGCGGATTCCGGCTTCAAAACCGGCAAGATCGGATCCCGGAACCGGTTCGCGAGCGGCCTGAACGACGACGATGCTTCCCTTGTACCGGCTCAGATACGCGGTGCGCGAGAGGGTGGACCAGACCGGTTCCTCCTCCATCCCGCCCGCAAGCTCGTCGCCCGCGCGCCCGAGCTCACGCCGCAGCAACTCGGCGAACTGATCTGAAGATAATGGTGGAATATCCGGCTGAATTTCCCGGAGCGAGGTGAGATACTCCGATCCCAGCAGATCGGCCCGCCAGCAAAGAAACTGTGCGAATGCCGGATAAAGGCCCCCCAGTTGCGTGAAAGCCGACTTGAGCTTTTCGGCCGGACGAATTCCCTCATCCGGCGGCGGCACGCTGACGGAGCGCCAGAAACCCGTTGCCTCCAGACCGAATTGCCGAAAAACACCGGCCGCCCTGGTTTCCGTTTTCGTCAATAAG
>CAZXCO010000680.1:0-1875 GCA_964639095.1 uncultured Solibacteraceae bacterium | reverse complement strand
TCTGGCGCAGACGGAGAATATACACGTCCACGGTTCGGTCCGTGATGGCGCGGTCCTGTCCCCATACGGCGTTGAGCAACTGCTCGCGGCTGAAGACCACGCCGGGCCTGCTCATGAGGAACTCCAGCAGCCGGAACTCTGTAGCCGTGAGGGCGAGATTTTCGCCTCCGAGCTTCACCTGGCAACTGCTGCGGTCCAGTTCAACGCCGCCGGCTTTCAGAACTCGCGACGGCGCCGCCTGACTGCGGAACTGAAGCTTGATCCGTGCGATTAATTCACGCACGAAGAACGGCTTCACCATATAGTCGTTCGCGCCCAGCTCGAGGCCCACAATGCGGTCGGTTTCCGAAGCGCGCGCTGTCAGAAAAATGATCGGCGTCTGGGCCAGTTCGGGGTCGTTGCGCACGCCCTTGCAGATGTCGAGGCCGTCGGAATCGGGCAGCATGATATCCAGCAGGATGAGATCCGGACGCACGCGCCGGCAGAGATCGAGAGCGCCGCGACCCGTCTGCGATCCAGTGAGAAGAAATCCTTCCCGCTCGAGATTGTATTTCAGCAGCGCGAAGAGATCGGTGTCGTCTTCGATGAGGACAATTCTTTTTGTCACAGCCCTTTCAGCGTAGCCGGAATCACGTTACAGCCGGGTTAACGGGCCGTAAACGGTGAGTGAAGTTCGCGCCGGCCGGAATCAGGAAAAAATCAGGCCGGAATCTCGTTCAGGGACCTTGCCGCCATTTGCCCGGGCATCGTGAATCCCTTCCAGAGGAGCGAATGCAGGCCCGCCTCAATATCCCGCCCGGTGCGGGCATGTGCCCCGTCACCCGTTTCCGATGGAAGCAGCCGGCTCACGACCCCCAGGAGATCCGCCGTTACCCCAGGGAGCAGCCCATGGAGCCGCGCGAGAGCATCGGCTGGACAGGAAAGGATTTTTTCGCTCCGCCCTCCCGCCGCCGCGCGAACGATGGAACGCGCGGCACGCGCAGCACCAATGGAGAGGATCGGCGATGCGGCGCCGGCCGCAAACCAGGCGTATTCTTCGCTCTGCCGGCCTTTGAATTCCGCGCGGAGATGCGAGCCCGTGCGCAGCAGACCGGGCGCGATGGTCGTGACCCGGATGCCTGCAGGAGCCAGTTCCGCGCGAAGGCCTTCGGAAAGCGCGACTGCGGCGAATTTTGCGCAGGAGTAGGGCAAAAGGTGCGGCATGCTGACTTTCCCACCGATGGACGTGATGTTCACGATGCCACCTTCGCCCCGCGCACGCATCGCCGGGAGCACCGCCAGCGTCGCGTACAGCGGTCCCCAGAACATGACCTTCATCGCGTCTTCGAAATCCGCCACGTCCATCTGCGAAAACGGGCCGACTTTGAGGATGCCGGCGTTGTTTACCAGAATGTCGATCCGTCCCAGTTGGCCGGTGGCCTCCGCGATCATTCGAAACACCTGGTCGCGATTGGAGATATCGCACGGGAAGGCGTGTGCTCGCACGCCTCTGCGGGTCAGGTCGGCTTCGGCAGCTTTCAGTTCCGCCTCGTCGCGGGCGCAGATGGCGACGGTTGCTCCGTGCGATCCGAACTCGCGCGCCATCGCCAGCCCGAGCCCCCGCGACCCGCCCGTGATCAGTACGATCTTTCCCAAAAGATCGCGCTTTCTCCGAAGACCAATCGGGCTCCGAAGGCCGGTTGGAGCTCGTGGGAGCAGCCGCCTCAACGCCAGATACCCCGCCCCTGCCGCGAGCGCCGCAAAGATTCCTGTCTGGATTTTCATCTCGGTTCAGCTTTGCTCCGACACAGCAAGGGAAGGGCCAGATGATTTCAGAACCGGTAGCTGAACCCGAGGGACACGACCGGCAAGTATCGGAACGGGGCAAGATCCTTG
>CAZXCO010000679.1:0-1702 GCA_964639095.1 uncultured Solibacteraceae bacterium | reverse complement strand
TCAGGGCTTCTCCACGCCGCCACTCATGCTTCTGATTCTCCTGATGACAAACAATCGCGAGATCATGGGCAGCCGCGTCAACGGCAGAACCATCAACATTCTGGGAGGCCTGACCACGATGGCGATGTTCGCGGCGACGCTCTGTCTGCTGTGGGTCTGGCTGCGCTAACGCTATGCATAGCGCCGGACCATGGCGGCGCAGAACTCCGCGAACTGCGCCGGCTCGCGCGGCGGGCTCGTATGGTTCGGCAGGATGCCGCAATGTTCCGGCGTGAAGCAGAAGGTCAGGGTCACGTCGAAAGCGTCGAGCGCTCGCATCTGCCGGTCAAACCATTGCTCCGCTCCGGGCCGGAAACTGTCGGCCCAGCTCAGTCCCGTGCGGAGGTGTTTGACGCCCAGGTCTTTCAGCCATCCCACCGCTGCTTCCAGTCGATGGTCTTCGAAATGAAACCACTGGCAGATACCGAGCGCCGGCGTGTGGTTCCCGAACTGCCGCAGCGCCAGTTTCGGTGTTCCGTCTTCCCGCAGCAGGCCCATATAAAAGTGCCGGTAGTAAGACGAGCCTTCGGCCTCGCGATGCCGCGTCGTGGCGGGCCATGCACGCGGCAGGTCGTAGAGACTGTACCAGTGAATCCGCTCCGATCTTCCGATCAGCAGCTCGGCCGTGCGCCGGAGGCCGAACTCCTGCACCTCTTCGGCTCCGAAGGTGGAAACGCCGACCTCCGAAACCCATACGGGAAGATCGGTGACGGCCTGAATCTCAGCCAGCTTTGCCGGCCATTCGTGAATCGTCCAGTGGTTCCAGTCCATGGGAAAACCATGCACCGCGACAACATCCACATGACGGAGGACACAATGCCGCCGCACGGTTCCGATGAATTGCGGATCGATGGGAGAGATCCCGCCAAGGACTTTCTTCAGGGCGGAATTCTCCGCTCTGACGGCGTCGCAGGCGAGATTCACCATCCGGCCGAAAATGCTCCACTCCGGATCGATTTCGAAATTCCAGTGCGAGAGATTATTCGGCTCGTTCCACAGCATTACCGAGTCAACCATGGGGCGCCGTCCTGCGCTTGCAGAGATAAACCTCTTCTTCGGGATGCCCCGTAATCTCGAAGCCCGCGCTGCGCAACATGGCCTCCGCGCACGCCTGATTCGGGATCCACCAGTTCGTCGGATCGTGGGCGTAGCGGCTCTCGACGAAATACATTGCCGGATAACCGGGCCTGCTGAAAATATCCTTTTCCCAGAAGGGATAATCCTGCTCCAGACGCTCGACGGCGCCGCTGCCACGCTGCATCGTCTGGAAAATCATCAGGTCCCGCACAACGTGCTCGTGGATCAGATCGAGCGCGAGAAGCGGGTGCCGCAGATGATAAAGAACTCCCATGAAGAGCACGACGTCGAACCGCTCCTGAAGCCGCGCCACGTCGTAGACGCTCATCTCGCGAAATTCGATCTCGAGACCCGCGACTTCCGCGGCAAATCGCGCCTGAGCGAGGTAAGCGGGGTCGAAATCGATGCCGAGTACCCGTTCGGCGCCTCGTTTTTTCATCTCGATCGAATAGAATCCGGCGTTACAGCCGATATCGAGCACCGTCTTGCCCGCCAGGCTGCGGGGAATGGCGTGGGCGAATTCGCGCCACTTCGTATTCGGATAGTCTCCGAGGAAATGATCGGGCGCTGTCAGCACACCGCCCAG
>CAZXCO010000678.1:0-2162 GCA_964639095.1 uncultured Solibacteraceae bacterium | reverse complement strand
CGGTGACGCCTCTCGCCGGACGGCGAATGGATCGCGACGGCCATAAAAAGATGCTCATCCGCGCGGCGTTCGTCGGAGCGACGGGCGCAGTGATATCGCTGATCCCGAACCTCTGGGCCGTGATTGCCGGGCTCGCGATCTGCAGCACGGGAGTATTCATCGCCCAGACCGCTGCGACCAGCTTTGTGGGCGTGGCGGCGAAACGCAGCCGCGCGCTCGCTCTCGGGCTCTACGTCAGCTTCTATTACGGAGGCGGCAGCTTCGGCGGTACGGCCCCGGGCTGGCTGTGGCAGTCGTTCGGATGGGCCGGGTGCGTGGCGCTGGTCGTAATGGTGCAAATGACGATCGCCGGGCTTGCATGGACCATGTGGGACACGGCCGCATAGAAAGCCGGCTCTAGCCGCCGCCCCGCAGGCGCTGCCGAAGACGCCGCGGATCCGTCAGCGCGAGATAAACCAGCCCGAACGGGATCAGCGTCGCCAGCGCGAAAAGCTGCGGCTGCCGGAGCCGTGGCTCAAGAGCCAGCCGGATGGCCCACGTGACCAGGGCCGCGAGAATCGCCGCACCCCAGAGCCTTGCAAGAAAGAGGACGCCCACTGGCTCCGAACCGATCCGGCGCGCGAGCGAACGGCGCAGCAGAAGAAATTCGACCCAGCCGCTGATTCCCGCCGACGCCGTCAGGCCCGCGGCGCCCCACCTCGGACTCACGCCGAGCAATGCCGGCAGCGGAAACGCCGCGCAGTAGCCCAGAACCGTCGTCAGCGCGACGCGAACGACAGCGAACAGGAGAGGCGTGCGCGTATTCTTCAGCGCATAGAACGCGGAGGAGTAAAGCCGCCCCTGCGTGGAGGCCAGCAGGCCAACCCCGGAGCCGGCGAGAATTCCCCAGGTATAGACCGCCACCGCGTGTGTGAACTTTCCCCGCTGGTAAATGGCGGCCGTGATGATGTCGCCCAGAGCGATGAACGCGACCGCCGAAGGAACCACGAAAAAGGCAATCCGGCGCAGCCCGCTGACCAGGCGGCGGCGAAGATACGCGGCGACTTCTTCGTGTTCGCCAAGCGCGCTCGACATCTCCGGCAGTTCCGAGGCCGAGACGGACATTCCGAACAGGCTGACGGGCAGAAGATAAATGATCTGCGCGTAGCTGAGCGCGGCGACCGCGCCGGTCGGAAGCCAGCTCGCGATGATCGCGTCGATATAGGCGCTAAGCTGCACCACGCCGCGGCTGACGAAGACCGGTCCGAAGTTGCGGATCACCACCTGGACATTCTCCCGGCGGGCGGCGAACTGCACGCGTAAATTCGGGACCAGCCGAAGTACAACCGGCAGTTGCGCCAGAAACTGCGCCGCACTGCCGATCACCGAGGCCCAGGCGACAATGGCCGCCAGACGATCCTCCCCGGTGCGCGGGCCGAACCCGAGGAGCGCCGCAATCATGGCTGCGTTCCACAGAACCGGCACGCTGTAGGAAAGGAAGAAACGGCGATGGCTGTTGAGAATCCCGAGGCACCAGGCGGAGAGCACCAGGAGACCGGCGCCCGGGAACAGAATGCGGACGAGAGAGATCGTGAGCGCGCGCGTCGAGCCCTTGAAGCCCGGCGCGATGAGATCGATGAAAAGCGGCGTCGCCAGCACGCCGATGAGCACGAGAATCGACGTGAGCAGCGCCAGGATGGCGAACACCGCGCCTGCCACGCGTCCGGCTTCCTCATGGTCGCGGCGCGCCGTAAGGCCGGCGTAGACCGGGATGAACGACGCGGAAAGCACGCCTTCGCCGAACAGGTTCTGCAGGAAGTTCGGGATGCGCAGCGCGGCTTTGAAAGCGTCGGCGGCGGCCGAGTTTCCGAAGAAGCCCGCGAAGATGCTCTCGCGCACAAGACCGGCGATCCGGCTGAGGAAGATTCCGGCCGCGACCAGCACCGCGCCGCTTCTTCCGATCCGGTCGCGCATCCGTGCGCCCGGTCTCATTTTTCGAGCAGGAAGTTGCCCACCACCATCGCGTCGATCCCCGAAGAATAGAAGCTGCGCACGGCGTCGCGCGGGGTGCAGACGAGGGGCTCGCCGAACAGGTTGAATGACGTGTTGTAGAGAACCGGCAGCCCGGTCTGCTGTCCGAAGGCATGCAGGAGCTGCCAGTACAACGGATTGTCCTCCTTCGA
>CAZXCO010000677.1:0-12605 GCA_964639095.1 uncultured Solibacteraceae bacterium | reverse complement strand
CTGTAGTAGAGTTGCAAACTGAGGACAATCGATATGTGCTTTATGAGGATGATGCCGGTCGCGGCCATCCTGCCCCTGCTCCTGACGCAGCCGGGCCTGGCGCAAAAAGACGCCGACTGGCCGATGTTCAATCGCGACCTTGCCGGCACGCGGTATTCGCCGCTCCGGCAGATTAATACGGGTAACGTCGCGAAGCTCGCCAGGGCATGGACTTATCATTTTGAGCGCGAGGGCAAAACCATCAAGGGCGACAGTCCTTCGGAACTGTATCAGGAGATCACGCCGATCGTCGTCGATGGCGTGATGTACCTGCCGGCGGGCGACCGGGTGGTTGCGCTCGACCCCGAGACCGGCAAAGAGATCTGGGTTCACGAAGTCCAGAACGGCCTGGCTTCCTTCCGCGGCGTCGCCTACTGGCCGGGCGACCGCAACAATCCGCCCCGGATCATCTTCACTACCGGCAGAAAGATGATGGCGCTCAACGCCCGAACCGGAAAGGTCGATCCCGGCTTCGGCAACGAGGGGGAGGTGCCTCTCGAGGTTCCTTACGACGGCGCGCCCACGATCTACAAGAACATGCTGCTCATCGGCACCAACTTTTATGGACCCGGCGAGCGGCATATCGGACCCCAGCTCGAACAGGCCGGAGGTCAGATTCCTGAAATCCATGGCTACGACGTGCGAACCGGCAAGCAGGTGTGGACCTTCCACACCTTTCCCCGGCCGGGCGAGACGGGCAACAACACCTGGGCCGGCGACAGTTGGAAGAACCGCACCGGAAACAATGTCTGGGCCTTCGCCCTTACGGTGGATGAAGCGCACGGCATCGTCTACGAGCCGGTCAGCGGACCTGGGGCGAATTTCTATGGCGGCGACCGGCCAGGAGCCAACCTGTTCGGCAATACGCTGGTGGCGCTCGACGCAGCGACGGGAAAGATGAAATGGTATTTCCAGACGGTCCACCACGAGCTCTGGGATTACAACCTTCCGCCCGCGCCCGGATTGATCGACATCGTCAAAGACGGGAAGAAGATTCCGGCGCTGGCGCAGGTGGGCAAGTCCGGATATATGTTCATCCTCGACCGGCTGACGGGAAAACCGGTATACGGTGTCGAAGAGCGTCCGGTCTCCAAAAGCAACGTGCCCGGCGAAGCGAGTTATCCGACGCAGCCGTTCCCGCTGAAGCCGGCGCCGATTGCGCGCGTCAGCTTTTCGCACGACGATCTCGTGACCGCTGCCGATACCACTCCCGAACACGCCAAAGCCTGTGAGGCTCTCTGGAATAAATACGGGGGGCTCTACAACGGCGGGCCGTTTACTCCGCTGCCGTACCACGCAAAAGGATCGACGGCGAAGCCCGGCATCATCTTCCCCGGCGTGACCGGCGGCGCGAACTGGGGCGGAACTGCGACCGACCCGAACCTGGGTTACATATTCGTCAACACCAAAGACAGCCCGCTCGTCGGCTGGATGGAAGACAATCCGAACTACAAGCCCGGCAACCCCGAAGGAATCGAGCCCTTCATCCGCACCAGCGCTCCCGGCCTCGGCTCCTTCAACGCCCGCGTGCAGGATGCCAATGGACATACCATCGGCAACTGGCCGTGCTTCCGCCCACCATGGGGGCGCCTGATCGCGGTGAATGCGAACACCGGCGATTTCGCCTGGCAAGTGCCGCTGGGCGTCACCGACTCCCTGCCGGAAGGCAAGCGCAATACGGGAACCCAGAACACGGCCGGGCCCATCGCGACGGCGGGCGGCCTCGTGTTCATCGGCTCGACCAACGACAACCGGTTGCGGGCATTTGACTCGAAAACCGGCAAAGAGCTGTGGACCTACAAGCTCGAATACACTGCCACCGCCGTACCGATGACGTACGAAGGGAAGAACGGTAAACAGTATGTGGCGATTGTGGCGGCTGCGGGCGGCCGCGATACCAGCGGCAGAGGGCTGGTAGTCTTCGCTCTGCCCTGAGCGCCCCGGCGTTTTCAGATCGGGCCCGGAAAGCCGGGCCCGAAAACTAGACGAATTCGTATCCCTTGCGCGAAATCCCGCTCGAGATGACTTCCGTGGTGCAGCCGTTCATGGCGAAGATGTTCCGCACCAGATCGCAAACCGACTCGCAACCGCGTTCATAAAAGACGATGACTCCCGGACCGGCGCCGCTGAGCGCGCACCCCAGCAGTCCGGGCTTGCGCAGCCGCAGGATTTCGCTGAGTCCGGGCACGAGCTGCGAGCGGAAGGGCTGGTGCATCCGGTCATCGAGCGCCATGGGAAACACGGAGGAATCTCCCGCCGCGAGAGCCGCCACGAGCAAAGCGGTGCGCTGGAGGTTGAATACCGCATCGGCCTTTGAGTAGCAATCCGGGAGCACGGCCCGCGACTCTTTGGTGGGGATCGCGAAATCCGGCACGATCACAGCGACGTCGAAATGCGGTGGCAACTCGATGCGGACGGCGCGCGTTAATCCCCCCGGCTCCACGCCGCTCGCAACCATCGAGCCCATGACGCAGGCCGCCACGTTGTCAGGATGGCCTTCGAGCCGTGCTGCCTCGTCAAGAATGCGGGCGGGTTTCCACCGCAGTTCCAGCAGGCGTTCCGCAATGATGACCCCGGCGGTCAGCGCGGCAGCACTGGAACCGAGACCCTTGCCGACCGGAATATCGTTGTTGATTGTCAACTGGATGGGCGGCAGGGGCAGGTGCGCGCGGGCGGCCACTGCCAGCGCCGTCTTCCAGATGAGATTGTCCTCCGTCGCCGGGATCAGGTTGGCATCCCGTCCGGTAACCCGGATGGACAGCCGATGGCTCACCGTGAAACGGCACTCGAGATAGACCTTGAGCGCAATCGCCAAGGTATCGAAACCGGGCCCAAGATTGGCGCTGGATCCGGGAACACGCAAAGTGCTGGCAGGGGTCAAACAGCCATTATGCAATCACGGTCCGAGGTTTTTCAATCGGCGGATTGCGAGTATGGCCTACCATAGCGGAGAGGGAAAAGCCGGATCCCGCTGATTTTATGAACTCCCGCCGCTATTTATGCTCGCACCTTGTCTCGCTGCGGAAGAATTCCGGCGAATCCGCCCCGGCCAGAGTGGTGAATCTGGAGGAAATCTGGCAGACCGGCGCGGTGCTCGAATCGGAGGAACCGGTGGAAGAGGCCGCCCGCGTGGAAATTCACTGCGGAGAGGCTGTCTTCGCCGGCAGCATTGTGCAGGTCTCGGCGCATGAATTCGGCTGGCGGATCGAGGTGGAGTTCTCCCCGGAAACGCCCTGGAGTCCCGACCGGTTCTGCCCCGAGCATCTGCTGGAACTGCCCGCCCCGAATCACCCTTAAAGATCGTCCCGGAAGAATCCGGCCCGCACCCGCCCCTTGACTCCCGCGCATCTTCATGCTAATTTTCCAGCATAGTGCTAAAAAACCAGCATTCACTCAGCCGCCGGGAACGCCAGATCATGGACGTTCTGATCGCACGCGGCCGGGCCTCGGCCGCTGAGATCCAGTCCGCCATCCCCGATCCGCCCGGCTACTCCGCAGTGCGCGCGACCCTCCGGATCATGGAGGAAAAAGGCCATATTCGTCACGAGCAGCAGGGCGCCAGTTACGTCTATCTTCCGCGGATCCCTCCCGAGCGGGCCCGGCGCTCCGCCCTGCGTCACATGCTGGATACCTTCTTTAACGGCTCCCCGGAACAGGTGATGGCGGCACTGCTGGATTCGAAGCCGAGCCCGGAGGAACTGGATCGTATCGCGGCGATGATCGAGGCCGCGCGAAAGAAAGGCCGCTGACATGTCGTCTCTCCTGATCGGAATCACCCTTCTTCGGGCGGCCGCGTGGGGCGCTGCCTCGATGCTGCGCCACCGCTCGGCCGCTCTGCGCCACGTAGTCTGGACCTGTGCCATCGCCGGCACACTGCTTTTTGCGCCGCTCCGCTGGCGGGCGCCGCGCCGGGTGATCAGCCGGCCGCTTCCGGCGATCCTGACGCCGGAGGTCACAGTTGCCGCCACCAGCCAGGCCGATCCGGGCTTCAGTCCCGGCGGGATCGCGATCGCGATCTGGCTGCTGGGATCTACTTTCGTCGCGCTTCGGCTTTTCCTCAGCGCCGCGCAGTTCCGCCGGATTGCGCGCGGCGCGAAGCCGCTTGCGAGCGCGAGCCCCGTTCCGATCCTGACGAGTCCGCGCCTTCCCGGTCCGCTCGTGATGGGTGTTTTCCGTCCGGCGATTCTGCTGCCCGAAAGCGCTTCCACATGGACGGCCTCGCGCCGCCGCGCGGTTCTCGCGCACGAACTCTCGCATATCCGCCGCCGCGATCCGGTCATTCTGCTGACCGGCCATCTCGCAACGATCATCTACTGGTTTCATCCGCTCTGCTGGCTGGCCGCGGCCCGCCTGCGTCTCGAAAGCGAGCGCGCCTGCGACGATGCGGCGCTGCGCATCGGAGTTCGCCCCTCGCACTATGCCGGGCATCTGCTCGATCTGGCCCGGCTGTTCAACCCGCAACCCGCCATTCCCATGGCCACAACTTCTCATCTGGAGTCTCGCGTGAAATCCATTCTCGATCCGCTCGTCAACCGTTCCTTCGCAGCGCGCCGCACGTGGCTCGCCGCCGCTGTGATTACAGCCGCTTTCGTCGCGCCGATGACGGTTTTCAACCTCCGCGCCCAGAACCCCCGGGGCCCTGGCGGACATATTTCAGGAACCGTGACCGACCCGACGGGCGCCGTCGTGCCGCGTGTGCAGCTCATCGCGACCAATTCGGCCGGCCGCAACCGGGAACTCGCCACTTCGGATTCTGCCGGCAACTTCACCTTCGAAGACGTTCCCGCCGGCGATTATTCGATTGAAGCGCGCGCGCCGGGCTTCGGCCCTTCCCATGTCGACAATCTGGTGCTGACGAGCGGAGGCTCCCTGAACACGCAGGTCAGGCTCACAATCGGGCGGGTGAGTGAGAACATCCGCGTCGTCGCTACAGGCACACCGAGACCGCAGGAAACCGCGCAGCCCCCTGCTTCCGGGCCAATCCGTGTCGGCGGTATGGTGCAGGCGGCGCGGCTGATCCAGCGGGTCGAGCCCGTCTACCCGCCCGCATTGCAGGCGCAGGGGATAGAGGGGACCGTCATGCTCCAGGCCATCATCTCCAAAGATGGCGTGCCGTCTTCGCTCATTCCGGAGAACACCGCCGTGGACCCCGCGTTTGTTACGGCCGCCATGAACGCTGTGAGCCAGTGGCGCTACAGCCCAACACTTCTCAACGGGGAGCCAGTCGAGATGCTGACCACGATCACGGTCGATTTCAAACTGCAGCAGTCCCGCGCGGAAGCCGATGCCGCTCACAGGCTGAATGCGCTCCGCGAGTCGCTGCGGCTTCTGAACGAGGCGAACGCCGGCGCGGCGCCGGCGCATCCTGGTGATCGCTGAGAAACGCGACCGCAGAAGCGAGGGGGCCGGTTGGGATACTGCCACGATCACCGCCGTTTCAAACTGCGCCAGGAGTTCCGGCGCGCGTCTGGTCTGAAACCTGCCTTGCATCCTCGCGATGCGCCTTGCCGTGATTCTCCTCGCGCTCGCCGGTTCCCTCGGGGCGCAGTTCAAAAGCACGGCGCCGCTTGTACTTGCGCCCACCACTGTGATTGATTCCAAAGGACACTACATCGACGGCCTGACGGCCGCCGATCTGGCCCTCTATGACAACAATGTGCCGCAGCCGATACAGATGGACTGGAGCGCCTTTCCCATCTCTCTCGTGGTCGCGATCCAGACCAGCGCGAACTCCGACGCTGTGATCGACAAACTGGGCGACAGCGGCATTCTCTTCACGCAACTGTTGGCGGCCGCGGGCGGCGAAACGGCGGTTCTTTCGTTCAGCGAAGACGTGAAGGTGCTTCAGGGCTTCACGGCCGATTCCGATCTCGTGACTCACTCGCTGCGCATGCTCCGCCGGGAAGGTACTGGCGCCCACACGCTGGATGCGCTCGCCGAGGCGATGCGGCTGCTCGAACAGCGCCCGCCAGCGCGCCGCCGGATCATCCTGATGATCGGCGAGAAACGCGATCGCGGAAGCGCGAGAAAGCTCGCCGAACTGATGGAACGCGTCGAGCGGCTCAACGTCACCGTCTACTGGCTCGTTGACTCGCCGTTCCTCGAGCCGTTCACGGCGAAACCGAAGACCATGGAAGATCTCAAGCCTCAAGCGGAACGGGTCAAAGTTCAGAAATGCGCTCTCTGCCCCGCGCCCGACGATCGCCCGGCGCCCATGATCCCCCTCCAGGGAGTCTGCTCAGCGGCATCGTTGAACTCGCGCGCCTCCGCCAGCCGGATCTGGCGGACCTTTTCATTCGCACGACCGGCGGACGCGCTCTGAGTTTCCTTAGAAAGAGCGCCCTGGAGCAGGCGATCCAGGTGGTGGGCGCGGACGTGCACCGCCAGTACATGCTGAGTTTCCAGCCGCCACGCGCCGAGCCCGGAGAGTTTCATTCGATCCGCGTGGAAGTCAGGAACCGTCCCCGGCTTCGCGTCAGGACACGGGAAGGATACTGGACGCTTCAATAAAATCGCCGCTGCCCCGCTACGCCGGCCGGTATCCGATTCTCCCCGCGGACGCCTCGCCCACGCCCGCAGATGCCGAGAGCATGCGGGCAAAACCGTCGCGCCAGTCCGCATACCGCGGCTGCCATCCGAGAACGCGTTTCGCCTTCGCGTTCGAGGCTCCGCGAGCCTCGGTCATCATTAACACCCCGGCATCGCCCAAAGCCAGCCTGCCCAGCCACGCGGGAATATGCCGCGGCGGTTTCGCGCCGGCGGCGCGGGCCAGTTCCGGAAGCCAGACCGAGACCTCGGCCGGGTTGTCGTCGACGATGTTATAAATCCCGGGGGCGTCCTTTTCGAGCGCCAGCCGCGTGGCCTCCGCGGCATCGTCCACATGGATGAACGACCACACTCCGGCGCCGCTTCCGACAACCGGAAATTTGCGCTGCCGGACCAACTGCACAATCTCCCCGTCGGCGGAAGTCGACGTGCCAGGCCCGTAAAAGCTGCCGTAGCGCAGAACGGTTCCAACAACGCCGGATGCCTGTGACACGAGGCTTTCGAGCTTCTTGATGGCCGCGAAGGCTTTGGACATCGTTTTCGGCAGATTCGGATCGAGCGGATCCTCCTCCGTTTTGACCCGGCCGCCTGCCCGGGCAGTCGGCCATCCCGCATAGCTCTGAGCCACCAGTTTCCGCACGCCGGCCGCGCGCGCGGCGTCCAGCAGATGTTCCGTGCCTTCGGCTCGCAGTCGATTGGTCACCGCAAATTCGTCGTCGAACTTTTTCAGGCTTCGCATGGACGCAAGCGCCGTCATCTGATGCACAATCGCATCCGGGCGCGATGCAAGAACGGCGCTCATGACGGCCTCGGGGTTCAGGCCATCCATCAGAGCCGGCTCCGCTCCCTGAGCGCGGAGCGCGTCCATCTTCTTCGGATTCCGGGTTGTCGCGACGACCTGATGGCCCGCGGACACCAGCAGCGGCACCAGCCGCTTTCCAATGGCTCCCGTCGCCCCTGCCACGAAAATCTTCATTTCCATCTCCCTTCGATCTGTCAGATTTCGGATTCCGGCCCGCGGAAAACCTGGTCGACCCAACGGCGGACGTAAGGAGGAAGATTCGTTAACCGGATTTGCCTCCGGCGCAGACCCGCGAGATATTCGACCGACCCGCGATCCACCAGCCGGATGCCGGCCAGATCGACGGCTGCCTTCAATCCGCGGATCTCTGCCTCCCGCAAGACCTCGTCGACCTCGTTGCAACTGTCGAGCGTCAGCCGTCCGGCAAGAGACACCAGCAGGCTTTCATCGCCATCAGCGTCTGTCGTGATCCTGAGCATCGGAACCCGTCCTGTACCGGGCAACCGGAGGGCCATGAACGCTCTGTTGAGAAATCGCGACTTCGCCGGCGGCGCGCCGGCAGTTTCGCGAATTCACGACCACGAATTCGCGGAGGATTTTCCCCCGCCCTTACTTCCCCTTTGTGGAAGGCCGCTGGAAGAACCGGTACTTGTCGATTCCGAGCCGGCGAATCCTGGATTCGAGCGTTGAAGCGGAAATGCCGAGCCGAGCCGCCGCACCGCGCGCGCCCGCCACACGGCCGTTCGAGCCGGCCAGCGCCTCTTCGATCAGTTCCCGTTCCTGCGCCGACAGGCGATTTTCACTTTCCTCTACAGCATTCTCCGCCGCAGCCGCGGCCGGTTCCTCGCCAAACGTACCCGCGGGAATCCTGAGCGTGCCGCCGTCCGAAAGAATCACGGCCCTCTCGACCACGTTGGCCAACTCCCGGATGTTTCCCGGCCATGCATACTGGGTCAGAATCCGGAGAGACTCGCGTTCGACCCGGTCGATTCGTTTACCCGCGCGCTCCGCGAATCGCGCGACGAAATACTCCACCAGCAGCGGGATGTCCTCGCGCCGCTCCCGCAGCGCGGGACTCCGGATCGGAAAAACGTTCAGGCGGTAATAAAGATCGCTGCGGAAGCGTCCCTCCGCAACTTCCTTCTTCAGATCGCGATTGGTGGCGGCGATCACGCGGGCATCGGTCGAAATGGTTCTCGCGCCTCCCACCCGTTCGAATTCGGATTCCTGCAGAACACGCAGCAGAGCCACCTGCATGTCATGCGGCAGTTCGCCGATTTCATCCAGAAAGATGGTTCCCTTGTCGGCCATCTCGAACCGGCCGATGCGCTGGTTCAAAGCTCCCGTGAAAGCGCCCTTTTCGTGCCCGAAAAGCTCGCTGGCGATCAGGTCCCTCGGGAGCGCCGCGCAGTTGACCTTCACGAGAGCGCGCGCTGCGCGCGGGGAGCGGCGATGGATGGCGCGCGCCAGCAGTTCCTTTCCGGTGCCCGTCTCGCCCGTGATCAGCACAGTCGTGTCCGTTCCAGCAACGCGATCGACCAGGCCGAGAACCTTTTTCAACGCGCCCGACGAGCCGACGATCTCCTCGAACATGGCGTCGGAATCGATCGCCTCGCGGAGCATCACGTTCTCCATCTGCAGGCGATCTTTCAGCTCCCGCAGTTCTTCGTAGGCGAGAGCGTTGGCCACCGCCGTCGCCAGCACACTCGACACGCCCGCCAGCAGCGCCAGTTCACCGGGGGAAAACGGATCCACGGTGTAGCGGCCGTAATTGATGGTGCCGATCAGGCGCTCGCGCACGATCAGAGGACACTCCATCACCGAGCGCACACCGTTCACCGACATGAACTCTTCTTCGATAAAGGCATGTTCCTCAGCCAGATTGGCGTGGACCATCGGCTGGCCGGAACGCGCCATGTGTTCGGCAGCCGATCCGCGAAGCGGCAGCGAGCGCGGCACCCGATGATCGATATTCGCCATCGGCACATCGAGAGCGCGGGACGCCACCGTCCGGAATGAATCCCCGGGATTGATACCCGTCTTCACCGTATACAACGAATGCGGGCAGATCTGATCGCCCTTCACGCTGATCACGGCGATGCCGTCGAGATAGACCTTCGATCGCAGGCACTGCGCGGCGGCCCGCAGAACGCCCGGCAGTTCGAGCTCTGAGTTGGCGGCGCGCGAAATCTCCAGAAGCAGCCCCCCGGCCTCCGGCGAATGTTCTTGCTGTATGGGCACGGGCATCTCGTTTCCATCATCGCGAATTCGCGAACGGAAACGAATTCGCATCGGCGGCGAGCCGTTTTCAGTTCGCGGCGAACGCTGCAAGTAATTCATTTTTAAGCATTTATATAAAACAGCCGGCCTGGCTCGGCGAGTGCCCTTATGCCGGCCGTGATGAGAAATTCCCTCTGGCAAATTGCGATGGCGTGCATCGCGCTTTCACAGGCGGCGGCGCAGACCCAGCCGCTCCGCCTTTCGCTTGCGCAGGCGGTCGATCGGGCGCTCGCGCAAAACCCCGAGATGCAGATCGCGAACCTCAAAATCGCGGAATCGCAGCAGGACCGCAACGTTTCCCGATCGGCGCTCCTGCCCCAGGCCAGTCTCGACGCCAGGGAGAGCGTGCAGAGACTCAATATCGAAACCGTAATCGGACGCCAGGTTCCCTTCATCGGGCGGGTTTCGGGCCCCTTCCAGGCGATGGCCGCCGGCCCTGACGTCACCGTGCCGGTTTTCGATCTGCGGCTGTGGAAGCAATACCGCGCGGCGAAGGATCGCGTGGAAGCGATCCGCGCGGATGCCCGCACGCGCCGCGAAGAAACCGGCCTTCTGGTCGTCTCCCAGTATCTCGGCGTTCTCAGCGCGATGGCCAGCGTGGATGCATCGAAGTCGCGGGTGGATCTCGCGAAGGCCCTGCTCGAACAGGCTCAGGCGCTGCACAAAGGCGGGGTCGCAACCAAAGTCGATGAAGTGCGCGCCGAAGTCCGGCTGCGCCAGGAGCAGCAGACCCTGATCGTCGACCAGACCGGAGTTCAGACGGCGCTTTATGCGCTCGCGCGTCTGCTGAATGTTCCGCCCGGACAGGAGATCCAGGCCACAGACAGCGGCATGTTTTTCGAGACTCCCGATGTGCCCCCCGGCTCAACGATTGGGGCAGCAATCCGCAACCGTCCGGAGCTGGCCTCGGCCGCCGCCCTCCGGCGCACGGCGGAAGCGGAGCGCTCGGCTGCGGCCGCCGAAAGCCTTCCGTCCATTCAGTTCCAGGGAGCCTGGGCAGAAGCCGGGCGGAACCTGCGGTGAATGATTCCCGCTTTCTCGTTTGAAGCCGGCTTTTCGAGTCCGTTGTTCACGGGCGGCCGCATCAGCGCCGAGAAAGATCGAGCCCGCATTCAGGGCGAGGAGGCGGCGTAGTCGGAGATCGACGTTCGCAACCGTGTCGCCGAGCAGGTGCAATCGAGCATCGCGGAGTGGAATGCGGCGAAGAGCGAAATCGGCGTCGCCAATGAGGCGCTCCGCCTCGCCCGCGAGGAACTGGATCTTGCGAGAGGGCGCTTCGCGGCGGGCGTAGCCGACAACATCGAGGTCGTCTCCGCGCAGGACTCGCTGGACCGCGCCACCGACAACCGCATCGATGCCTTTTACAGATTCAGCGCGGCCCGGGCAACACTTGCCCGCGCGATCGGCCGCGTCGAGGAAACGTTCGGAAGGAGCAAATAAAACATGACATCCACGCTGGATTCGAAACCGGAAGTGAAAGACACCACGCCGGCTGTTCCGAAGTTCAAACAGCGGCGGAAAGTGATTCTGGCCGCGGCGGGAGCCGTGATTCTCATCGGCGCCGTGACGGCAGGCGCGCGCTACTGGGTCTGGGCCGGATCGCATGAGGAAACCGACGACGCTTATGTCGCCGGCCACGTCCACCCCGTCAGCGCGCGTATTTCAGGAACCGTTCAGACCGTGCTGGTGGACGACAATCAGCACGTCGAACGAAACCAGGTCCTCGTTCGTCTCGATCCGAAGGACTATGAAGTGCGCCTGGCGCAGGCGCAGGCGGAGCTCGATGTGGCGCGCCGCAAAGCTGCGAGCGCGGAAACAGCGATAACGTATTCAAGCCAGAACGCGGCCGCGCAGGCTACCGAAGCCGATGGCGGCGTTCGCTCCGCGGAAGCGGCCATCGCGGCGGCGGAAGGAGCGGTTTCCGAAGCCTCTGCCGGGATCTCCCGCTCCGAGGCGGCGCTCGCCGAAGCCGAGGCCCGCCGGCACAGAGCCGAACTGGACCTCCAGCGCTACAGCGACCTGGTGGCGGAAGACCAGGTTTCCCGCCAGCAGTTCGACAACGCGCGCGCCACCTATGACGTCACGGTCGCGGGCAAAAACGCGGCCGCCGAAATGGTCCGCCAGGCGCAGGCGCGGCTCGTGCAGGCGCGCGAAAGCGTTACCAAAGCCCGCGCCCAGCTTGTCGAATCGAAGGGACGCGTGCTTTCGGCGCAGGCGGCCGCGACCGGGACCGACGTTCGCCGCCGGCAGCACGAAGCCGCCATGGCAGCGATGGCGCAGGCGGAATCGGCTCTCGAAGACGCCCGCCTCCAGCTTTCTTACACGGAAATCCGCAGCCCCGTCGCGGGCCGCGTGGGGCGGAAGGGCGTGGAAGCCGGCCAGCGGCTGCAGCCTGGCCAGCCTCTGCTCGCAGTCGTTGAAGACGACCTGTGGGTGGTCGCCAATTACAAAGAAACGCAGCTCACCCGGATGAAGCCCGGCCAGGCAGTGGAAGTCACGGTCGATTCGTTCCCCGGTCACACATTTCGCGGCCATGTGGACAGCATGTCTCCGGGAACCGGCGCGCAGTTCTCGCTGCTTCCGCCGGACAACGCGACCGGAAACTTCACCAAGATCGTACAGCGCGTGCCCGTGAAGATCCTGCTGGATCGCAGGAGCGTGCGCGGATTCGAAGATCGCATCGTTCCCGGAATGTCCGTGGTCGCGGTGGTGGCAGTCCATTGAAGGAGCCTGCGATGTCAACGTCTGAAGAACACGTTCCAATGCGCACATGGATCGCCGTGATGGGCACCCTGCTCGGAGCCTTCATGGCGGTGCTCGATATCCAGATCACCAACGCTTCACTCAAAGACATTCAGGGAACGCTCAGCGCGAGCGTGGATGAAATCTCCTGGGTTTCGACGGCATATCTCGTGGCGGAAATCATCGTCATCCCGCT
>CAZXCO010000676.1:0-11432 GCA_964639095.1 uncultured Solibacteraceae bacterium | reverse complement strand
CGATCTGATCGACGATGTGATCCCGCTGGTCGAGACAAGCTATCGCGTTCGGGCCGGCCGCGAGCACAGGGCCATCGCGGGACTTTCCCTCGGCGGAGCGCAGGCGCTCGGCCTGGGCCTCAGCCATCCCGAGTTGTTCAGCCGCGTCGCGGGGTTCAGCCCTGCGCTCGGCGCGGTCACCTCTCCGCAGGCCGGAGCACTGGACTTCAAAAAACTCGTGGCTGACACGAAGAGAGTCAACACGCAGTACAAGCTGTTGTGGATCGGATGCGGCAGCGAGGACACGCTCTTCACATCAGTGCGCGCGTTCTCGCAGATGCTGGATGCAAGCGGCGTGAAACACGTGTTCCGCCAGACGGGCGGCGCCCACACGTGGCTGAACTGGCGGCGGTATCTGGCCGAGGTGGCGCCGCGGTTGTTTCCACAGGGCTGACGCCCGGAAACATGGCTGAATCGAACAACCGGGACACGTCATCTCCTGAAGCGATTTGTAAAAAATTCAGGAGATCTGAATGAACCGTTTGAAACTCCACGACGCGGCATCAGCGCCGGAAGGATCGAAGCCCCTGCTTGAGGGCATACAAAAGAAAGTCGGGCGAGTGCCGAATTTCTACGCTCTGATGGCAAATTCGCCAGGTGTGTTGAAAGGCTATATGGATCTCAGCGCCGATCTCGCATCCACCGGATTGCCCGCGAAACTCCGGGAACTGATCGCTGTTTACGTCGCTTCGTGGAACGAGTGCGAATACTGCAGGTCGGCGCACACCGCGGCTGCAAAAAAATTCCACTACACGGAAGAGGAATTGATACGAATGCTGCGCGGCGATCTGGATGATCCCAAATTTGCCGCGGCGATCCGTTTTGTCCGCCGGTTGCTCGAAACGCATGGCGGCGTGAGCGACGCGGATATCGCGAGCGTGCGCGCGGCAGGTTATGACGATGCCGGAATTGCGGAGTTGATTGCAACAGCCGCCGCGCAGTTCTATTCGAACTTTCTGAACCGGGCCATGGATACGGAAGTGGACTTCCCGGCCCCGGGTTTTCCCGCGTCCCTCGAGCGCACGGCCGCCCCCGCCGCCTGAGCAGCGATTTCGCTATGCTGTCGTAACTCTCGCGTTGAGGCGCGCGGTGGCATCTACCTCCTGCAGGTTCACACCTTCCCAGCGCGCCACCACCGCCGTCGCGAGGCAGTTCCCGAGAAGGTTCACCGAGGTCCGCGCCATATCCATCAGTGTGTCGACGCCCAGGATGACGGCGACACCTTCCGAGGGCAGATCGAAGGATGCGAGCGTGCCCGCCAGAATCACCAGCGAGGCGCGCGGCACACCGGCGACACCCTTGCTCGTCAGCATGAGAGTGAGCATCATCAGAAGCTGTGTCGTGAGCGGCAGATGAACGCCCGCGGCCTGGGCGACGAACATCGCGGCCAGCGCGAGGTAGAGTGTGGAGCCATCCAGATTGAAGCTGTAGCCGGTCGGCAGCACGAAGGCGGCAATGTGTTTGGGCACGCCGAACTCTTCCATATTCTCGAGCGCGGCGGGAAGCGCGGCCTCGCTCGATGCCGTCGAAAAGGCGAGCAGAAACGGCTCCCGCACATAGTGAATAAAACGCCGAAGCGGGATCTTCGCAATGCCCGTCACCGCGCCCAGCACGATCACGACGAAGAACACCTCCGCTGCATATAGCGTGAGCACCAGCGCCCCGAGATTCTTCAGCACGCCGATTCCCCGCTCCCCGACCGTCGCCGCCATGGCCCCGAACACCCCCACGGGCGCGAGCAGCATGACGTAGTTCGTGTACCGGAACATCACTTCGGAGAGCGACTCGCACAATTCGACCACGGGCCGCGCCTTTGAGCCAACCGCGGCGCACGCGGCGCCGAACAGAAAGGAGAAGACGACGATCTGCAGCACGTCACCCCTGGCCATGGCGTCGATGACACTGGCGGGAAAGCTGTGTTCGAGAATCTGCGGCAGGCTGGCGCCGCTTTGCGCCACGCCCGCGCCTCCGCCCTTCTGCAGAGAAACGCCGACACCCGGCTTGACCAGGTTGACCGCGCCGAGGCCGACAAACAGGGCGACCGTCGTCACGGCTTCAAAATACAGAATCGCCTTGCCGCCGATGCGCCCCATCGTTTTCACGCTGCCCGCGCCGGCGATTCCGGAGACCAGAGTCCCGAACAGCAGCGGAGCAATGATCGATTTGATGAGGCGCAAAAAAATGGATCCGAGAATTGCCAGCGCCATGCCCTGACGGGGCAGCACCCACCCGAACGCCACGCCCGCGACAAGGGCGATGAGAATCCATGCCGTGAGAGAAATGCGTTTCACCGAACACCCCGCCGCGCGAGCCGTCACCCTCCCGCGCCTGAAAATCCCCTACCAGACGACGCCGAACTCGGCCGTATACGCCCGCGGACTGACGAAGTGTGTCCCGCTGAACGTGGAGAGGAAATTATAAAGCGCCACCACGTTCGTAAGATTCACCGCCGTCAACTGCACGCGGTACCGCACCCGGTCCGTATGAAACAGATTATCGTCTCCCACCGCGAGATCGAACAGATTTCTCGGCGCGATCCGCGGCGGATTCGTATCGTCGTTCTCGGTGCCCGGTTTCGGGATCTGCACCCGGCTCGCCGTGGCCTGGCCGGGAGCGCAGGAGACGATGGGGTTGCCGACCGTGGCGAATGTCGAGCCGCAACGGAAACCGATGGCCGCCTGCTGGTCGCCGGTGAGCGCGAAGACGTCCGCGAGGTCCGCCACCGCACCGGCCACCTCTCCACTGTCATAGCGCCAGGTGAACGAAGCCCACGGCCCGTTCTTCTTTGGCTGATAGCGCAGGTTCGTCGTCTGCTCAAGCGCCTGGTCGTGATCGATGCGGAACACCGCATTATTCAGCGGCGAGTTGAAAATCAGTCCGCCGATTTCAGGACCGAAGAAGCGCGCGCGCGTGTGCCCTAGAACGGTGTACGCGGTGAAGCCCTTGATATTGGTCAGCGTGATTCGCGCCGAGACGCCGTCAATCTTGCTCTTGCGCCACTCGATCGGGAACGCGATCGGAGAGTCGAAGAGGCTGTCGAAGTCGAACGCGTTGTGGGTGAATTTCCAGAAGTAGCCGCCGTCGAACACCAGATGTTTGCTGATCTCCTGCTGAATGCCCGCATTGTACTGATTGCGCGTCCCCGGGGAAAGCGCCTGGTCGCCGAACGCGCCGAACACGTTTCCGGCAAGGCCACCCGCTCCAGTGGTGCTCGAGAGCAACAGATTCTCGTTGTAAGGCGTCTCGAAAAACTTCGCATAGGAGATCCGGAAGACCGTATTCGTCGGCTTGAGAAGATACGAAATCCCGATCCGCGGCTCCGCCGATTGTCCTCCCTTGATGCCGCGGTAGACGTCGCCTCGAAGCCCGGCCTGGAAGGTGAATCCACCGAGCGTAACGTTGTCCTGGGCATACACCGCGTATTCTTTGATGTCCCCGTGACCGGTGAACTGAAAAAGGCGGCCGCCGTTCGTCAGATCATACGGCGCGAGACCCGCATCTCCGCTCCCCGTCACGAATGCGGGATCGGTGATGCCGAGCGCGAAATTCTCATCGAGAAACGTGTGCTGCAGTTGCACGCCGGCCTT
Organism: uncultured Solibacteraceae bacterium; assembly: GCA_964639095.1. Classification (GTDB taxonomy): domain Bacteria; phylum Acidobacteriota; class Terriglobia; order Bryobacterales; family Bryobacteraceae; genus BOG-234. Next base: position 7,806 of record CAZXCO010000676.1, on the reverse strand, counting down.
GAAATTGTTCCAGTGATTCACCCAGGAGAAGTCGGTCTTGATCCCGGTGTTTGTCAGACGGCGGGTCTGGCTCACCGTCGCCGGCTGATCCGCGAACGGGTCGGCGCTCGGCGTGTAATGGACCTGATCCTGCCGGATGTAAGGGCTCACCGTGATGGTTGCATTCGCATTGATGATGTGGACCCATCCCGGCGCGATGTTGTAGCTCAGAATTCTTTCCCGCTGATCCTGCCCCGCCGTCTGCTGGTCGTATGTGTTGGGCGTCTGGAACCACGCCCGCGAAAAGAACAGGTTCAGGTGCAGGGTATCGCTCTGACCCGGCTGGTAGTCGAGCCGGTCGAAGATCGTCTGGTTATTCCCGACATCGTGCAGCGCCGAAAATTCCGGCGGGTCGAGATAGCGGCCGGACCGGACCGTGTTGGCCGATAAAAATTCTCCCCATTGTTTCCCGCCCAAACCGACGGTGAAATTCTCCGCCGCCGTGCCGAAAGAGCCATAGCTCGCCGAGAAACTGCCGAAGCTCTTGTCCACACCCAGCCCGCTCTTGGTGATGGCATTGATCACGAGGCTGGTCTTGTCGCCATATTCGGCGGGCGGCGCGCCTGTGATCACCTCCGCGGATGCGATCGCGTTTTCCGGCATGGAGGTCGAGAACTGCTTGCTCTGCTGATCGGTCACCGGCTGATTGTCGAAAACGTACTGCGTCTGCGCGTGATCGCCCTGCGGATGAATCAGCCCGTTGGAATCCTCCACGATGCCGGGCGCCGAGTGTGCAATCACCTGATTCAGGCCCGATGCCACCGAACTCATCGGCAGCTTCTCAAATTGCCCGGAATCCACATCCACATGCGCTGTGGGCACCGATTCCACCAGATCGGAATCCGCGCTGACGTTGACGCTCGTGGTGGAAGACGCCAGAGTCATCGTCACTGCGAGGTTCACCGGCACCGTTGTTCGCACCATGATGTCCTGCACAAAATCCTGAAAGCCTATGGCATGGACCGTCGTGTGATAGTTGTTCGGAGGCACGTTGAGAAACTTGAACGTGCCGGCCGGATCCGTGGTTGTCGTTCTGTCGTAGCCGGTGACCTTGTTCTGAATCTCGACCATGGCCCCGGCAATCGTGGCTCCGCTTGGATCCTTGACGGTACCGGTAATTGTGCCTGAGGTTCCGGCCCCCTGCCCCAAAACGGGGAGGGCGCATACCGCCGCGCCGAAGAGCGCGGGCAATAAAAATAAAATACGTTTCATTTCCTCTCTTCCCAATAACTGATGGCCGCGAAACCGGGTTCCGCGAACCTGCGATCAAACCGCTTCAGTCAGGAAAAGAGAGGAGGACCGCGGGAAGAGAAAGGGCGGGCCGTGCACGCACGGTAACCGAATACGGGAGCCGCCGGCGCCGTGCGGCCGACCAGTTCCGGGCCGACGAAAGGCTGCACCGAAGGCGTCTCGAGCGCGACCGTGTGCGCCACGAAACAGATACTGCAATTGTTGGGAGACGAATCGAAATGCGAGGCCGAGACTGTCGACACGCCCAGCATCGCCAGGATGGCGAGCGCCAGGATGAGGAGCCGGGCGGCGCGTGGCATCGACTGGGCGTCGGGTCTCACTGTTTCGGCTGCGGCGCCTTCTGCGTCTCGGGCTGACCGGGCTCCGGCTGGCCATTGGGCGCTGTATCGCCGGGATCATCGAAGGTGATCGATGTGTCGGCCGAGTACTTCCGGTAGCTGCGGAACTCAATTTCGTTTTTCGTTCCGATTCCGTCCGCCTGCATGATGACCTGCCCCCTGACGGGCAGCAGGAATGTTTGCCCGCTGATATCCGTATACCGGTAGTCGAGCTGCTGGTGAATATTCTGCACCGGGAAACTCGCCGGCGGCAGCGGCTCAACCGTAATTCGCCAGATGACGTTGGGTCCTTTTTCGATGAAGATTTCGCCGCGATACGCCGCCGTCACCTGTTGCGACCGGTTATAGTCGATCGTCTCCTTCGAGTGCGCCTGGTCGATCGCGTAAGTGTAAACGTAGAAAAGGTGGTTGTCGAGATTGCCCCAGCGCTCCCACTGAAACTCGGCATGGGACTCCGGCGCGAAAATCTCTTTCAACAGAGTTCCGAAATCGCCGCGCGAAAGGGCGCCGCCGAACGACTCGGTCGTCCGGCCGAAGAGGGAGGTATCGTTGTGGCTGATGGCCTCGTACTTCTCGTGCTGATCGAAGTAGCTGAGCTTTTCGGCCAGCCGGTCACTTACAGCCCAGTAGCCTTCGGTGCCCGGCCTGTAGTGCGGGTCCACATACCGGCGCGTCACCTGCAGGCAAATGAAATCCGGCAGCGACATCGAGTAGTTGAGGGCGTATTGCCGGGCCTCCTCGATCACCTTCTGCTGCTCGGCCGGGGAAGGCGGAGGAATCGGTTTCGGCTTCGGTTTCGCCCGCGCGACTCTCGGGGCCGGAACCGGAAGCTCGGCGGAAGCCGCCGCGAGGCGGTTCAGGGCGGCCACTGTCTTCGGACCCGCCCCCTTGCCTTCGAGCTCTTCCACAACCCGCGGATCGAGCTTCTGAGTCAGCTTCACATTGGCCAGAAAGCCGGCAACTTCCTTGTCCTGCATCTTCTGGCTGATGGACGAAGTGATGAATTCCACCAGCTTATCGACAGTTAACTGCTGTTGCGCAAGGGCCGAAAGCGTGCAGATACACGCCAGCGCCGCAGCCCGAATCAACGCAAACCGCATGAACCTATTGTCGCACCGCGGGGGAAAAAGGTTTCCCTGTTACGCCGTTCGGTCTGCCAGCTACCGCGACGCAACCTGGGTCGATTTGGCCGTCAGCGCCTTGCGCAGAATCTCCGCCGATTTGGGAAACTCCTTCTTCGCGTTGGCGTAGAAAGCGCCTTCGGCCAGCATCAACGGCGTCCAGCCCAGTTGGCTTTTGGCGTCAGGCTGCGCGCCATGGTCCAGCAGGAACTGCACGATCGAGGGCTGCCCCGAAGTCACGGCCCCATGCAGGGCGGTACACCCGTTCCAGCGCGGATCTCCGAGAACCGTATCCACCAGTTGATTCATGTTCAGCGGATAGTAGAGAAGCGTGTACTCGGTGGTTCCTTCCATCTTGTAGCTGCCGAAGTTCGTGCGTGCATTGATGTCGTTTCCCAACTGGAGAGCCAGTTTCACAGCTTCCAGCCGCTCCGCTTCCGGCGTTCCGGTATAGGGCCCGGGGGTTTCCCCCTCCCATGTGCCCAATCCGGCGGCGGCCATCAGGGGCGTGATTCCCTGAACCGTTCCCAGCTTCGGATCGGCGCCGTTCTCCGCCAGCAGCCGCATGTAGGCCACGTCTCCGTTCTGCGCCGCAACATAGAAAGGAGTGGCCCCCACATAACTCAGGAAATGCCGCCCGAGATCGATGTTGGGCGGATTCTTCACCGTGCCTCCCTCCTGATCAAATTTCTTTTCCTTCCAGGAGATGCGCACGTTGGGATTGGCGCCGTGTTTGAGCAGCGCCGCGGCCAGTTCCAGACTGGTCATATTGCCCTTCGGGACCGGCGGCCCCTTGGCGGTTCCGCCGACACCTGCCGCCCCGTCCGAGCCCGGTTTCCGCAGCCACGCCAGAGTATGCAGAGGCGAGCCTCGCGGGTCCGGCAGATTCGGGTTCGCGCCATGATCTAGCAGCACCGAACCCAACTCGAAGTAAGCGTTCACCACCGCCATATTCAGCGCGCTCGTGCCATCGGGCGCGATGTCGTTCGCGTTGGCGCCATGGTCCAGCAGGACTTTCGTGGCGTCGATGTGGCCGTTGCGCACAGCGAACAGCAGCGGCGTAAAACCGCCCTTCGACTTCGCCTGCACTTCTTCGCCGAACTCGATCAGCAGGGCCTCGGCGTCCGCATTCCCCTCCGACGCCGCCCACATCAGAGCCGTCTGACCCTTGTACGGCTCGCGGACCTTTGTTTTTGCGCCGTGCGAGAGCAGAACCTTGAGGGCGTCCACCTTCCCGGTGAGCGAAGCCGTCATCAACACCGTCTCGCCGTCTTCGGTGGTTTCATTGGGATCGGCTCCAGCCTTCAACAGATGCTCGATCATCGCGGCATCGCCGTTCTTTGAGGCTGCCGAAAGCGGGGTCATGCGGTAGTGCGTGAGGTTGTTCGCCCGCGCGCCGGCGCCGATCAACAGGTCGGCAACCGGCAGATTGTCGTACCAGGCGGCCCAGTACAGCGCCGTCGAACCGTCCGCAGCGGTTGCGTTCACGTCGGCGTGCTTCGCCAGTAAGGCGCGCACGGCAGCCGTGTCGCCCTTCTTCGCGGCCGCGACCAGCGGCGGATCGCTGACGGCGCCGAAGCATGACGCCGCAATCGCGAAAAGACAAGCTGCTCTCAGCAACACGGAGGCTGTTCTCATCGTTCTTCCTCGCCCACTCGCTCCGACAATATCACAAAAGGCATTTGTTTTCGCCCTGAAACCAACCAGAAAAATATCAGTTGCGCCAAGGTGGCATATCAAATAGAATTGGCCCCGATGACCACACCGGCATCGGAACCGGCCAACGCATCACAGGGGATTTCATAGAAATGTATCGATTGCTACGTAATTACTGGTTGATTGGCGCGGCTGCTCTGCTGGCTGCCCCGCTTCTCCTCAACGCGCAGGTCACGACCGCCACCGTCTACGGCGATATCCACGACCCCACCGGGGCCGTCGTGCCGAACGCGAATGTTACGGCTGTAAACCAGGGTACCGGCGTTTCGCGCGATGCGAAGAGCGACGAGCACGGGGCCTTCGCCCTCACCGCTCTTCCCACCGGCCAGTACACGATCACGATCGAGGCCACAGGCTTCAAGAAATTCATCAGCCAGGGCCTGCAACTGGGCGCCGGCCAGACCGTGCGCCAGACCTTTTCGCTCGAAGTCGGACAAATATCGGACAACGTCACAGTGGAAGATACGGCTCCTCTGGTCGACACCGCCTCGACGGCGCAGCAGGAGTCTCTCGCCAGGACGCAGGTGAGTGAACTGCCTCTCGCCCGCCGCAGTCTGGAAAACCTCGCCATTCTCGCACCGGGGGCGAGCGATGCCTCGGTGGGCCTGGCCGGCAGCGGCAGCATCCGGTTGAACGGCGTGGCCGAAGGCGGCACCGCCATCACGGTGGATGGAACCGACGCCGTCGCCAATCCGGAAACACGCGGCATCAACCAGTATGGCGGCCAGAACCAGATCAGCATTATGAGCATCGACGCGGTCGCGGAGGTCCAGGTCATCAAGGGCATTCTGCCGGCGGAGTATGGCGGTGTGGTCGGCGGCCAGGTGAATGTCCTCAGCCGGTCCGGCACGAACCAGTTCCACGGGTCGGCCATCGAGAATTATCAGAACGAAGCCTTCTTTGCCCGCGATACGTTCCTGCCGGCAACCAAAGCCAAACCCACGTCGCGCTTCAACCAGTACGGCGGCACGCTGGGCGGCCCGGTCATCCGCAACCGGCTGTTCTTTTTTGCCGCTTATGAAGGCTATCGCGATTCGGAGGGCGTGAGTCTCACCGGCACGGTTCCCACCCAACAGTTGAGAGATCAGATTCTCACCGCCCTGCCTTTTCCCGAGACGAAACTGGCTCTGGACCCGATTCCCCTGCCCAACAGCCCGGTAAACGCTCAAGTGGGGAATTACTTCACGGCCAATGAATTGAGGCGTCACGACAACAACATTCTCGCCAAGGGCGACGCGGTCCTGTTCGGCGGCAACCTCTCGGGGACGTACAGCCGCTCCCGGCCTTATGCCCTGCAGCCCTCGATTTACCTGAACGGCTCCGACGACCAGCAGTTCCTCAACGCCAACGATCGCGTTGCAGTCCAATATGTCACCACGCGCGGAGCCTGGACCTCGGAGACGCGCTACGGCTGGAACCGCACGACGCTCGATCGCGTGCAGGCCTTCTGGAATGTGCAGGATCCGAATGCGCCCCCCACCAGCGACCTGCTGGATGTCGGCCGGCGCGTCTCACTGTTCAGCGTGAGCGGCCTGTTCACGACACCCAGCTCCGAAGTTCTCGATCTGAGAGGCCGCTCCTTCAGCGCGGATCAGAAGTTGACTCGCGTCGTGGGCAGCCACGTTCTGAAGATGGGCTTTTCGTGGGGACGGCAGGCCGGCAGCAAGACCGACCCGCAGAATACTTCGTACACCTACCAGACCCTCGGGGCGCTGCTCGCAAACACGCCCACCTCGGTCTCCCTTCTCGCCGGGCAGCCGCCCCACGACGGGCATCTCGACGAGTTCGGCGGATTCATTCAGGATGACTGGCGCGTCAATTCGCACCTTGTCCTGAACCTCGGGCTGCGGGCCGATTTCTATCCGACCGTGCAGTGTCACCCGACCACCAGTGCCCCGGCCCAGATCTACAACCTGAACCCGCCCACGAACCTGCAGAAGATGGACTTCGGTTCGCCCCGCCCCGCCAACCACCCGTATGACGCCGACTGGAACAACCTGGGGCCGAGAGTCGGATTCGCCTGGAACGTGGACGGCAAGGGGAAGACGGTCATACGCGGCGGCTCGGGAGTTCTCTTCAGCCAGCAGCTCTTCGCTCTCTTCCAGAATCAGCTCACGAATCCGTTTCTGCCCTCCACCGTGACTCTGAATCAGACCGACGCGGCGGCTGACGGATTCAGGTGGCCGCTCTACGGGGCCGATCTCGCCAGCGTTCTCCTGCAAAAGGGAGGCGGCAACAAGACCGTCTTTTCTCTGATCGACACCAGCCTTTCGAATCCCTACACCATTCAGACCAACTTCGACGTCGAGCAGGATCTGGGACGCGGCTGGATGGCTGAAGTGGGCTATCTGCGGACCGACGGAGCCAGTTTCCCGCTGGAACGCCCGCTGGCCCAGGCCTTCGACCGGCAAACCGGCGCGCGGCCCAATCCCGCGCTCGGCACACCCAGCGGCTACTACCTCACGAGCGAGCAAACCATGGTCTACAACGCCATGCAGGCCTCGGTCAGGAAGCGCTTTGGCACGGGCCTCGGACTGGACTTCCATTACACGCTGAGCCGTGGATGGGCCGATCAGGGCGGTGCGCTCAGCTCTGCTTTCGTGAACGCGGATATCTACGTCACGCAGGATTTCTTCAATCCTTTTATCGACCGCGAGCCTCTGTCGCAGGAGTCGCGTCACCGCGTGGCGGCGAATGCGATCTACGATCTGCCCTGGTTCCGGAACGCCAAAGGGTTCACCGGGCGCGCCCTCGGAGGGTGGCAGGTTGCTTCAATCTTCACGGCGCGGTCGGGCATGCCGCTGCGAATCAGCCAGCCTTCGGGCATTCCCATGAGCCGGCCGGATTTCGTCGGCGGCAATACCGTGCTGTCGGACTATCGAGACACGCTGCACTATCTGGACAAAGCCGCGTTCGCTCTGGTGCCGACTTATCCAACGACCAACGCCACCATACGGCCGGGCACCCAGAACCCGTCCCAGGTGCGTGGGCCCGGCGCCTGGACCGTGAATCTGTCGGTGGTCAAGACGTTTACGTTCACGGAAGCCATGCGGCTCGAAATCCGCGGCGATGCGTTCAATCTGTTCAATCACGTGAACTATAACAATCCGAACACGACGATCACCTCGCCGATTTTCGGTACCCTGACAGGGGACGCCGGTCCGCGCACCGGACAAGTAGGAGCGCGTTTTGTGTTTTAAGTTGATGCGGGCGGTGGCTGCTCCAGCCGCCCGTGGCTTTGCCGGAAACCAGGCCGGGCCCGCGCCCGGCCGCGGGGCCGAATAATCGGCGCTGCGGGAGCCGGGCTCCGGCTAAAGGAAGTATAATAACGATGAAATTGT
>CAZXCO010000675.1:0-1533 GCA_964639095.1 uncultured Solibacteraceae bacterium | reverse complement strand
CGCGCCGCTGAACAGCAGAAGGAGCAGGCACAGTTTCGATGCCGGCACGGGCTAGTCCTTTTTCGATTTATCGGGACCTTTCCCGCGGTGATCGAGCGTGATATTGGGAATTCCCAGATTGCCGCCCAGCTTCCCGATGTCGCTGATCTTCAGCGCGCCGGAAATGAAGACGACGGTGACCTCTTTGGGCTCGGCCGAGACGATCGCGAGACCGCCGAGCTGGTCGTTGGGCAGCGGCTGAAGATAGATCTCGGTGGTTTCATCGGCCTCTTTCACGTCCACGATTTTCGGCCACTGCAGCTTCCGGATATAGTCCCGCACCGGCGCGAGGTCGGATTCCTTGTACTGGCCCGCTTTGTCGAACTCATAACTGCGGACGTAAACGCCCTTGAGGTTCTTTACCACCGACTTGAGGTCGGTGTCGCCGCTGTCCAGGAAATTGCCCGCGAGTTTCAACATATTTGCGTCGAGCGTGACATTGGTCGAACTCGTTGCATTAGCCCCCAGCTTGTCGAGCGCCTTGAAGTCGAAGTCGTGCTGGGCGAGCGCCGCAACCGCGGCTGCAAACAGGAGTACTGCCTTTTTCATAATCTGCGCCTCGTGTTTTCGCGAATTTTTTCCCGGGCCTGCTGCAACTGCACACGCGTGATCGAAAAGGCGAGCAGGAGTTGTTCCCTTGCTTCGAGCGCCCGCTGCCGCTCGGTGTAGAAATGAATGGCCGGCGGCGCCAGCGCGGCCAGCACCAAGGCGGCCGCAAGCGCCAGGGTCAGTGGTCTTCTCCAGAACGGCAGCACCCGGGCTTTGGGGGCGGGCGTCGCCGCCAGTACCCGCGCCGCAAATCCGGGCGGAACCTCCTCCCGGCGGAGCGCTGTTCTCAACTGGTCTTCAAAATTCATCTGCATACCGCTTGCTTTTCCAGGCGCCCCCGCAGCACGGCGAGCGAGCGGTGCAGATGGCTTTTCACCGTACTCAGGGGCATGTTCAGAACTCCCGCAATGTCCGTCGGATCGAGGTCTTCCTGATATCGCAGCAGCACCACCATGCGCGCATTGCCCGGCAGTTCGCCCACCAGGCGCCGCAGCCGCTCATTCAGAAACAGGTCCGGACTCCGGCTCTCGACCGTCGGCTCGGGGGCGTCTTCGAGCCCGATTCGCGGGCGGAGCCGCCGTTTTCGTGTCTCATCGATACACCGGTGGCAAATGACCCGCCGAAGCCAACTGGTCGCATGCGCCGGGCTTTCGATCTGCTGAATCTGCTTGTAGAGCTGCAAAAAGACTTCCTGCGCCAGTTCTTCCGCCCCCGCCCGGTCGCGCAGGAACCGCAGCGCCAGGCTGAACACCAGGGACTGATTGTCAGCCACGATGTGGGCGAAATCCAGCGTCACATCGGCTATTACGAAGCACAGGGGCCGGAGACTGCAAGCTTTCTTTTTTCTCCAGACCGCCTGGCGGAGCCTTTTGTTACGATACCGGCAGAGATGCCTATTTACGAATACCGCTGCCGCCAGTGCGCGAGCGAGTTCGAGCTCCTGGT
>CAZXCO010000674.1:0-3128 GCA_964639095.1 uncultured Solibacteraceae bacterium | reverse complement strand
GGCGCTTCGCGCCTGGATGGACGCGATCGCCCCGCTGGCCAGCCTGCCCACCCAGCCCGTCTCGCTCGAAGACTTCTGGCGCGCGGCTTCCGTCGCGATCGAAACCGCTGTTCTTCGTCCGCCGGACGATCGCGCCGACGTCGTCCACGTGATGAGCGTATACGAGGCGCGGCAGTGGGATATCGCGGCCCTTTTCGTGTGCGGCCTGACGGATCGCGATTTTCCCCGGCAGCATCCGCCGAATCTTCTGTTTCCGGAGAGCGACATCGAGCGCCTGCGCGCCGCCCGCATTCCTCTGCGAAGAGCCGCCGACTATGAGAACGAGGAGAGGTGGACGTTCGACTCCCTGCTTACGCGCGCCGCGGATTGCCTGTTCCTCAGCTATCCGGACCACGACGCGGCAGGGAAATCCGTGCAGCGATCCCGTCTGCTGAACTTCGACTGGCAGGCCGAGCCGGCTCCGGTCTCGAGGCCCGCTCCGAAGGTCGTTGCACCCGGTCTTCAGCGAGCCGGCCGCATCGCCTCGCCGCCGCTCCAGGCGGAGATGGCGCGTCTTCATCAGAGCATCTCGCTTACGGCGCTGGAAGATCTCGCGCAGTGCCGGTTCCGTTTCTTCAGCGGCCGGACGCTCGGCCTCCAGGGCCCGCCGGAGCGCCCGGCGGAGCGCCTGCAGCCGCGGGTCACCGGCTCCATTCTGCACACCGCGCTGGAACGCTGGCTTGCAGATAAAGGCCGCGACTTCGTCGAACTCTTCGAAGAGGCGTTTGACGAGACCTGCCGCGAGCAGCACCTGCCGCCCGGATACCGGCTCGAAGTCGAGAGAATTCAATTCCGCGAGATTGCGCGGCGCGTGAGCGCCAACGATCTCTGGACGCCGGATTCCTCTGAAGCGGAGGTGGCCCTCGATCTCGAATTTCCCGGCGGCGTGAAAGTGCGGTGCCGCATCGACCGCATCGACCGCTTCGGAGACGATTGCGTGATTGTCGATTACAAAAGCAGCAAGACGGCCAATGTCCAGAAGCTGGTAGCCAGCAGGACACGGCTGCAGGGGCCGCTCTACGCCCTTGCCGCGCGCGAAGCCCGCAATCTGAATCCCGTTGCGATGCTGTACTGGGCGGTGCGCGAAGACGAGCGCTACGGGTGGGGCGCGATACCCGGCACGGATATCGAGCTCGAGCCCATGCCGGAAAACTGGATCGCGGATGCGAAAGCGCGCACCATCGAGCGCCTTTCCGGTTTCCTGTGCGGCCAGGTTCATGCGCACCCGGAAGAGAGCGACCAGTGCCGCTGGTGCGATTTCTCGGGAGCCTGCCGCGTGGAGCAGCAGGCTCTCGTCGCCATCGGCGGCGCGGCAAGTGGGAGCGGCGATGCCGCCTGATTTCACAGCGCAGCAGCTTGACGCCATCGAATACCGCCGGCTCGATGCCTGCGTGGTGGCCGGACCCGGTTCCGGAAAAACGACCGTTCTGGTCGAGCGCTACCGGGCGCTGATCGAAGAGCGCCAGTTCGAGCCGCGCCAGATCCTCGCGATTACGTTCACCGAAAAGGCCGCGGCCAATATGAAGGCGAAACTCGCGGAGCTCTTCGCGCATGACCCGCTTCGGCTCCGCGAACTGGAATCGGCGTGGGTATCGACCATTCACGGCTTCTGCGCGCGGCTCCTGCGGGAGAATGCCATCGCAGCGGGAATCGATCCTCGCTTTTCGGTGCTCGACGCGCGCGAGTCGGACGATCTGCAGTCCTTCTGCCTGAATCAGGCGCTCGATGCTCTGGTTCTGGAGCGCCGCCCCGAGGCTTTGCAGTTGATCGAGGCCCTGCAGACGCCTTATCTCGCAAGCGATTTGAAGAGCGCCTATGACGGGATGCGCTCCGCGGGAAAGACGCTGGCCGAAGTGCGCGCGATGGAGAACCCCGGCTCGCCCATAACCGCGGCGGAGGCGGCGAAAACGCTGCGCGGGCTGCTGGCAAACTGGCCGGGCCGTCTGACCCCGGCGAGACAGACGCAGCGCGCGGACCTGCTCGAATGGGCAGGGCGGCTGGCGACGGCGGATGCGAGTAGCCTCGACGATTTCGTCCGTCTGGCGAAAGCCTGTCCCCTGCATCTGGGGAAGGTTCCGGAATCGGAGAAGCCCGCGCTCGAAGAGTTCCGGACGAGCCTGGCGCAGCTTGTGGCCTCGGCGGTGGACCGCCACACGGCGCCGTTCCGGAGTCTGATCTTCGATGTTCTCGAACGGTTCGACCGGCTCTACAGCGAGCGCAAACAGGCGCTCGGCGCGCTCGACTTCAACGATCTCGAACGCCGCGCGGTCGAGCTTCTGCGGCGCGATGAAGAGGTCAAGTCGCGCGTGCGCCGGCAGTTTCGCCAGATCATGCTGGACGAGTTTCAGGACATCAACGAGCAGCAGGCGCATCTGATCCGGCTCGTGCGCGGCGACGATGTATTCTTCGCCGTGGGCGACAGCAACCAGTCGATTTATGGATTCCGGCACGCGCGGCCGGAGATTTTCCACGAATATGAAGCGGAAGTCGCGGGCGCGGGCAAGCACTCGGTCCAGTTGCTGCACAACTTCCGCAGCCGCAACGAAATTCTGCGGTGCGTCGAAACGGTGCTCGAGGGTGCGGAAGGAATCGTTCCGCGCGCACTGATTGCGGGATCCTCGTTTGCCGGGAAACAGGCGCCCTCCATCGAAATTCTGAGGGTACAGGCGAACGGTGGGGAGGCTGAGGCGCAGGCGAATGGTGAGAATGCCGAGCCCGCATCCAAAGAAGCGCGCTGGATCGCCCACCGGATCCTGTCGCTGCGCGGCGCGCTGGAACTCGGCGGCGACGGCCGGACGCGCCGGGCCGACTTCGCCGACTTCGCCGTGTTGTGCCGGAACGGCGATTCCATGCGGCCCATTCTCGAAGCGTTCGATCGCGCGGGCATTCCTTATGTCAGCGGACGCCGCCAGTCGTTTCTTTTGTCGCGCGAAGGGCGCGACATCACGGCCCTGCTGCACACCATCGCCAACCCGCGCGACGCCATTGCGCTGGCGACGGTCCTGCGTTCGCCGCTCGCGGGCGTCAGCGATGAAGCGATGCTGCGGATCCGGCTGCTGGCGAAATCGCTCCCCGGCGGGCTCAACATT
>CAZXCO010000673.1:0-1806 GCA_964639095.1 uncultured Solibacteraceae bacterium | reverse complement strand
TCACCGGTATGCCGAAACTGCTCTTCGTCGATGCCGGCCTCTATGGCTATCTCGTCATTCGTCCGCTTTCCGGCATCGGCTTTGACTTCCGGATCAGGCGCTCCGATATTGCAATCGGCCTGCGCGAGTTCGTCTTCTTCGCACCGATCGCAGTTCTGTCGGGATTCGCGCTGCAGTTTCTGCACTTCCATCGCACGGCGGGCGATCCGGTCGCTTTCGCCGCGGGCTGGCTTTTCACGCTCTTTTTCGTCGCGCTGCCGGAAGAGTTGTTCTTTCGGGGTCTGATGCTCAATCTTCTGGAGAGGCGCATCGGCACGCGCCGCGCGCTCGTTGTCGCGTCGGTGCTCTTCGGCCTCGCACATTTCAACAAACGCGCCGCGGTCTTCAACTGGCGCTACGTGATTCTCGCCGCGATAGCGGGTGTCTTTTACGGACGCGCATGGCTTGCTCAGCGGCGGCTTCCGGCGTCATCCATCACGCATGCGACAGTGGATACCGTCTGGTCCATCTGGCTGCGATAGGCGCGCATCGCGGTCCGGCCAGCAACGGGGTGAAAACTCACTCGATCCCCCTGCGTCCCCCTATGCCGCGACAACGTTTTCGGATATCCTCGCCTGGTGCTTCAGGGCAGCAAAACCTAATGGAGATAAAGGCATGCTTAATGGACACGTCCGCATCCTGCGAGATCCAGGGCAGAGCGCCGGCGGCCGATGGGCCGGCAGGGCCGCCGCTGCAATCGTTTTCGCGGCAATCCTTTTTTCCGGATTGCTGATGGTGTCTTCGCCCGGTCGTGGCGACGACAGGAACTCGCGGGAGGAGAGCCGCCAGATTCGCGTGGGCTTCAACGTCGCGCCCGTCCCGCTGAACCTGGTTCACAAGGACCCGGACCTTGTCGGCCTGGGAAGTTATCTGGTCAACGTCGTGGCCGACTGCAATGGATGCCATACAAACAACCCGGCCACCGAGTACACCGGGAATCCGGGTCTCTTCGAGCCGCCGAGCCAGACGATGCACCAGACGAAAAAGGTCAACCCCGCAACATATCTGGGCGGTGGGCAGGACTTCGGTCCTTTCCCGGCCCCGGACAGCCCCCTCCACATCTTCACCCGTAATTTGACGCCTGACGATACCGGCAAGCCTGAAGGCGGGCATTCATTTCCGGAATTTCTTCAGATCATGCGAACCGGCAAGGATTTCGACCTCATTCATCCCACCTGTACAACCGATATGCAGACGGCAGAGTGCGTGCCGTATCCCTTCGACGGCACTCTGCTCGAGATCATGCCGTGGCCCGCGTTCCAGAATATGAGCGAGCACGAACTGCGGGCGATTTATGAGTACCTGAGCGCCATCCCCTGCATCGACACGGTGGTGCCCGGGCAGCCTCAGTTGCGCAACAACTGTCCTTCGTAGGGCTCCGGCCGCTCGTCACGCCTGCGGGGCAGGTTCTGGACTGAACCTGCTCCGCCGGCTCCCATCGTCAGCCTGCCTTCCGCGGAATCGTGATCTTGCGTTATGACCGGAAAACGGATATCGTGTGGACGAATCACGCACGGACAGCATTGAGGCACACATGGGTGGTTATCACACAGTATTCGGTTCGCTGGATCACTTTGAAAAGGGCGGCGTACAGGTCATCGATGACGATCCCCGGCACTACGCTTTTTCGAATTGCTTCGAAGTCGCATCCCGGTCGAAGCCTTACGAAAAAGTCGCGGTAGGCAAAAACCTGAAATAGGTAATCGAAGCCATACGGGCCGAAGGTACATCGCCCTGGTACTCCAACGCGCACGACGAAGCCGTGCT
>CAZXCO010000672.1:0-5193 GCA_964639095.1 uncultured Solibacteraceae bacterium | reverse complement strand
GACAGCAACTGCATCGGAACCATCGCCGCGCCTTCCGTGAAGTGCCGCAGCACGCTGGGATCGGCGAAGATGGATACCGGATTGTGAATCGTTGCGGCGTAGGCAAACAGAAACGGATCGTCTTCAAACCACCACCGGCCGGGCAATCCGAAGTACATCGTGCAGTAGATCGCCCCGAACACCAAAAGCGTCACCGCGGGCCAGGCGGCGGAGATCCGGGATCGGAACGGCAACCCGTGTTTCATCCGGGAGGTCTTACCCGGCGGTTGCCGGCGCCGTTCGTGGTACAAACCGCAGCGCTACCGAATCGATGCAGTAGCGCAGATTCATGGGCGGCGGGCCGTCGTCGAACACGTGCCCGAGATGGGCATCGCACCGGGCGCACTTGACCTCCGTCTGGCGCAGGCCAAAGGAAACCATGGGAGCCTCGACCACATTCTCCTTTGCGATGGGTTCAGTGAAACTGGGCCATCCGGTACCGGACGCGAATTTCGCTTTGGAGTCGAACACCGCCGTGCCGCAGCAAATACAACGGTAGATTCCGTCTCCGTAGAATCTGTCGTACTTGCCGGTGCCGGCGATCTCAGTGTCTTTGCGGCGCGTGACCCAGTAAGAATCGAGAGGGAGTTCCCTCTTCCACTCACTCTCCGTTTTGCGAATGACGCTGACCTCGCGCACACCCGTCAACTGGCCGGCCCGGTCGAACCCGGCGATCCGAACCGACGACGGTCCGGGAGGACCGGATTGCACCGGACGCCGCGACCACCATTCGTAGACGCCCGAGCCTGCGGCGGCAATCAGAAGAAAGACCCGGCGTTCATAATGCGGCCGACCGGGCTCCATTTCACACCTGCGGCTGAATCATCCGGAGGTGCTCGCGCGCCTGCCGGATCAGTTTGTCTTCGAAGGAAAAGTCCAGCTTCTTTTCCGGCGTGTGCTTCGAATACCACCGCCACGTTTCCTTGAGTCCCGTGGCGAAGGGCGTCAGAGTGATGTTGAGGACGCGCTTGACGCGCCCGACAGCCTCCGTAATCGGCGGTCTGTCGTAGTACTCGCCGAAATACATCGGCTGTCCGAAGGCGTTGCCGCCGTTCCTCATAATGATCTCGCGCGGCACCCGAACCAGGGCCGGCTGCTTGCCGATGGCTCGGGCGAACTCGGTGACGACCTCGACCTGGGTCAGAGGCTTTTCATCGGCCACGTTGAATGCCCTGCCCGGAGCCGTGTGCTTCTCCAGCGCATTGAAGCACGCCTCAATCAAATCGTTGACGTAGACGAACTGCATGAGCCGGTTGCCGTCGCCCGGGATAATGATCGGCCGGTCGAGCCGCAACCGGTCCCAGAAGAATGCTTCGCGATAGAACGGGTTGTCCGGTCCATACACATACGGCGGCCGCATGGTGACGACCGGAAAGCGCGATTCGTGGTACATGCGAAACAGCGCGCGTTCGCTTCCCGCCTTGTTTCGCACGTAGGCTTCCGGATGGATATCGGAAGCGAGCGGGTCATCTTCGGAATGGTTCAATCCGTCGCCGTAGGCGGCGACGCTCGACATGAAGATGTAGCGGGACAGATCGCCGGGAATCGACTTTGCGGTCGCCTCCACCTGCGCCGCGGTCGTTCCCCGCTCCCAGTCGTACGCCAGGTCGTAAACGGCGTCGAACCGGAGACCCGACAAGGCGGCTTTGATCGAGGCGGCGTCGTTGCGGTCCGCGATGACACTGCGGACGCGGCGCCCGAACGGATGCTCCGCTTTCCGGTGCAGAATGGTGACTTCGTGGGCCGCTGCAAGCAGCCGTTTGACCAGCAGTTTGCCAATGAACAGCGTCCCGCCTATTACGAGAACGCGCATGGTGTTATCGCCTCAAAGGAAGTTCCACTCCGCGAAGTTCATCGCGGCGCCTGGATCTCAGTCGTAATACTCCAGGCCGAGATGCGTGATCAGTTGCTGGCCCTTCATCCACCGGAGCGTATTCTTCAGCTTCATCGACTGAATGAAAATGTCGTGCTCGGGGTAGAGGCCAGGAGCGGTCATCGGCGCTTTGAAGAAGAACGACAGCCACTCCTGCACGCCCCGCATTCCGGCTCTTTGCGCCAGGTCCATAAACAGCATGATATCGAGCACGAGCGGCGCGGCGAGAATGGAGTCGCGGCAAAGGAAATTGATCTTGATCTGCATCGGATAGCCGAGCCAGCCGATGATGTCAATGTTGTCCCATCCTTCTTTTGCGTCCCCGCGCGGTGGGTAGTATTCGATACGGACTTTGTGGTGAATGTGTTCGTAGAGTTCCGGATACAGGTCCGGCTGGAGGATCTGTTCAAGCGCCGAGAGCTTCGATTCCTCCTTCGACTTGAACGAACCCGGATCGTCGAGAACCTCGCCGTCCCGGTTACCCAGAATATTGGTCGAGAACCAGCCGGCGACGCCCAGCATGCGCGACTTCAGCCCGGGAGCTATCAGCGTCTTCATAAACGTCTGGCCGGTCTTGAAGTCCTTCCCCGCGATCGGCACACTGCGGTCGCGGGCCAGTTCCATCAGAGCCGGGGTATCTGTTGTCAGATGCGGCGCCCCGTTGGCATACGGGACTCCCATCTTCAGTCCGGCATAGGCATAGATCTGGCTGGGTGAAATTTCCGGATCGCTCTTCTGGAGGCCGCATTCGAAATCCTTGAGGCTCTGGTGGACAGGCGCCGGGCGGTGAAAGACTTCCGTCGATCCGCACCAGATCATAGCCAGCCGGGCCGATCCCGTACGCTCCTTGAAGCCGCGGATATCGTCCATGAGCATCTCGGCGTAGTCCATCTTCGAGCCCTTCGGCTTGAGATTGGGGCCGTTAATCCGCTTGACGTAGTTGCTGTCGAAGACGGCCTTCATCGGCTTGATCTTTTCCAGCGGTCCCCGCAGGCTCTCGACGAGCGGCTTGTCCAGAACGCCCGCGTGCAACGCCGCCTCGTAGCAGTTTTCCTCGAAAAAGTCCCAGCCGCCGAACTCGAGGTCTTCGATGTTGGCCAGAGGCACGAAATCCTTGATTTTGGGAGTGTTATTATCTGTGCGCTTCCCCAGCCGGATGGTATTCAGCTGAGTGAGCGAGCCGATCGGCTTCGCCATGCCCGCTTTAATGGCTTCGACACCAGCAATGAACGTCGTCGTGACGGCGCCCATCCCTGGAATAAGGATGCCAAGCTTCCCTTCGGCTGGCTTGATCTGGGGCGTGGGCTTTGCAGTTTCGGACGAAATGCCTTCTGGTGTTGAGGACAAATGATTTAGCTCCTTATGACGGCCAGGATCCGGTGATCCGCCGGCGTGTCCAATTGTTTGAAAGTATTGGATTAATTCAAGGTTATAATAGCAGTTCATGCGATCCCGCGCGACCGCACCGATGAGTGCGATCATCGCCGACGATGAGCAGCTTGCGCGCGAGGAGTTGAAGTTCCTTCTCGACCAGTTCGGCGATGTGGAGGTTGTGGCGGTTGCAGCCAATGGCATCGAAGCTCTCGACGCCATCGAACGGCTGGACCCGGCGCTTGCGTTTCTCGACATTCAGATGCCTGGCCTCGACGGCGTGAGCGTCGTCCGGCGGCTGCGCGAGCAGAATATCGAGCCTCCACATGTAATTTTTTCAACAGCTTACGATCAGTTTGCCGTGGAGGCGTTCCGGCTGAAGGCGATGGATTATCTGCTCAAGCCGGTGGAACGGGACCGCCTGGAAGAGACGATCGAGCGGGCACGCCGCCTGGTCGCTGACCGGATCATGGAGCCTCCCCCGGCCCCGGCCGCTCCGCGCCCCAATCCTGCGTTCACCAAGCTTCTGCTCCGCAGCGGGTCCCGCAATCTGATCGTGGATGCCGACGAGCTGATCTATGCGACGATCGCCGACGGCGTCATCACCCTGGTCACCGCTCAGGTCGAGGGGCAGTCCAACTTCCGCACGCTCGAAGAGCTGCTGGCAACGCTCGACCCGGATACGTTCTGGCGGGCGCACCGCTCGTACGTCGTCAACATCAATCGCATCCGGGAGGTCGTGCCGTGGTTCAAGTCGACCTACCAGCTGAAGATGAATGACCGGAAATCGAGCGAGATTCCCGTCAGCCGCATGCAGAGCCGAAGGCTGCGCGAGATGCTGAATCTGTGAACTCCGTTTTATTTTCTCCTTTCACCCTTCGATCCCTGCATCTTGCCAATCGCATCGTGATGGCGCCGATGACGCGTTCGTTCTCCCCCGGCGGTGTACCCGGCGCGGATGTCGCGGCCTATTACCGGCGCCGGGCCGAGGGCGGCGTCGGCCTGATCGTCACCGAGGGCACTTACGTTCCGCACGCCGCGGCAGGTTTCGATCCCAGGGTGCCGCGCTTATATGGCGCCGAAGCGCTGGCGGGCTGGCGGCGGGTCGTGGATGAGGTGCATGCGGCCGGTGGAAAGATTTTCGCCCAGCTCTGGCATGTCGGAATGGTCTACGGACCTCTACGGAACGAACCGCCCGTGGGCGTCGAGCCGGTCGGGCCTTCCGGTCTGAAAAAGCCGGGGGAACTGACGGGCCGGCCCATGTCTCAGGCGGAGATCGACGCGGTGGTCAAGGCTTTCGGCGCTGCCGCATCGAACGCCCGGCAATGCGGCTTCGACGGCGTGGAGATTCACGGCGCGCACGGCTACCTCATCGACCAGTTCTCCTGGGAGGGGACCAACCGGAGAACCGATGCCTACGGCGGGAGTGTTGCGGCGCGCACGCGATTCGCAACCGAGATCGTCGGCGAGATCCGGCGGCAGGTGGGTCCGGACTTCCCCGTCGCGTTCCGCTTCTCCCAGTGGAAGCTGCAGGATTACACCGCGAGGCTGGCGAGCACCCCCGAAGAGCTCGAAGTTTTTCTGGATCCGCTTGCACGCGCCGGCGTGGATCTCTTTCACTGCTCGACGCGGCGCTACTGGGAACCGGAATTTCCCGGGAGTGCGCTCAATCTTGCCGGCTGGACGAAGAAGCTGACTGGCAAACCCACCGTGACGGTTGGCTCGGTCACGCTCGACCACGACTTTACGAAATCGTTCGCGACCGACGAGACCGCTCTGGTCACCGGAATCGACGACCTGCTGGAGCGTCTCGAACGCGGGGAATTCGATCTCGTCGCGATCGGCCGCTCGCTCATTGTGAACCCGGCCTGGCCCGCGCAGGTGAAGAGCGGCGGGCTCAGCCAGCTGCG
>CAZXCO010000671.1:0-6546 GCA_964639095.1 uncultured Solibacteraceae bacterium | reverse complement strand
GCCACCGGGAAGGCGGCACGTTTGTCGTTGACGCCATTGGTTGCAACGGCAAGGCATGGATCGATGAAGCCGGCCTGCCGACCACAGACAGGCTGCACGTCATCGAGAAGTTTCATCGGATCGATCTGGGCCATATGAGATCGAGCACATCGTAGACGATCCAGGGGCTCACACGAAGCCCTGGACGTTCACCACGCACGCGGTGATGTTGAAGGGTGAATTGCTTGAGTACATCTGCCAGGAAAAACAACCGCGACGTTCAACACCTTATCGGTAAGTAGAACGCGCGCGGCCGGCAGCCGTACCGAAATTAATACGAAAGGAAATCCATGCACTCAACGTTGAGAGCTTCCGTCTTTCTGCTCGCCGCCGTTGCCGCATTTGCGCAAAGCGACCGCGGCACGATTACCGGCACAGTCACGGATCCGGCCGGCGCCGTTGTCCCCAACGCCTCTCTCGAAGCGAAAAACGTGCAAACCGGAGCTGTTTATCAGGCCGCCAGCACGCAGACGGGCAACTATACGATTGCCGAACTTCCTGTCGGTCAGTACACGCTGACCGCGACCGCTGCGGGTTTCAAGAAATACTCGCATGAGAATCTGACTGTCCCGGCGGCGCAGACCATCCGTGTCGACGTTGCCCTGCAGGTCGGTTCGGCATCCGAATCCGTCACCGTGAGCGCCGAAGCCTCCCTTCTCAAGACCGAGAGCGGCGAGATGAGCCACAATGTGAATGTGGAGCGCCTCGACGAGCTTCCCATCCTCGGGACGGGGTCTTCGCAGGCCGGCAGCTCCGGTATCCGCAATCCTTATGCGGTGACACAGCTTGTGCCGGGCGCCCTCTGGACTGCCAACAACACGGTGCGCATCAACGGCGCTCCGGGTAACTCGCAGGCGCTGAGAATCGAGGGCCAGGATGCGACTCTCGGCTTTGCCAACTGGGCTTCGCAGGAATCTCAGCCCAGCGTCGATGCGATCGAAGAATTCGCCGTTCAAACGAGCAACTACGCGGCGGAGTTCGGCCAGGCCGGCGGCGGCCTCTTCAACGTGACAATGAAATCCGGCACCAACGATTTCCATGGCACAGCGTACGATTACTTCGTCAATGAAGCGCTGAACGCCGGGCAGCCTTTTACCAACGATGGCAAGGGCCACCTGCTTCGCCCGGTAGCGCGCCATAACGACTATGGCTTCACGGTCGGAGGCCCGGTCTGGATTCCGAAAGTCTACAACGGACACGACAAGACATTCTTCTTCTTCAACTGGGAGCAGTACCTCGAAAGCAATTTCATTAATAATCAGTTCCTCACGGTCCCCACCGACGCCTACCGGAATGGAGATTTTTCCGGTCTGCTGACAGGCCGCACGCTGACGGATTCTCTGGGCAATAAAATTCCGGAAGGCACCATCTTCGATCCGGCCACCAACACTCCACTCCCCAACGGCCAGATCACGCGCAGCCCGTTTCCCGGAAATCAGAGTCCGGTGTCGCGCATGGACCCGGTGGCGCTGAAGATCCAGAGCCTGATTCCGACCGCGGCCATGCCGGGCGTCATCAACAACCTCATCCGGCCTTACAGCAGCGATCGCACGACCAGCATCCCCGCACTCAAGCTCGATCAACTGGTGGGCTCGAAGCAAAAGATTTCTTTCTACTGGCAGCGTACCGGGACCAGCAGCCAGTTTTCCCCGGCTCTCGGCCAGTCGGACGGACTGCCGCTGCCGATCACCGCGGCCCGCGGGACGTTTATTTACAACCACACGGAACGGCTGAACTACGACTACACCCTCTCCCCCACCCTGCTTCTTCACCTTGGCGCGGGCTTCCAGCACAACTCCTTCAATGACGACGCCCCGGTGCTGGATTTCGATCCGGTCACCCAGCTTGGCATCCCCGGGCCGACAACGCCCCGGAATTTCCCGACGATCCTCGGCCTCACGGGAACGCTCGGCGGCGGACCCAATATGGGCCCGAACGGCCAGACGACCTCGCTCATGATCAAACCCACTTCGGTGGCCAGTCTGACATGGGTGCGCGGCAATCACACTTACAAATTCGGTGGGGAGTTCCGCACGGAAGGCTATCCGAACATCAACCACAGCCGTATCGACGGGCAATATACCTTCTCGCCCGCCGAGACCGGTCTCCCCTATCTCAACTCCAACACGCTCGGCGGCGGCAACGTCGGGTTTTCATACGCCAGCTTCCTTCTCGGGCTGGTGGACCAGGCCAATATTGCCACCATTTCCAATCCGCGTCTGGGCAAAAAGGAAGCGGCTTTCTTCCTGCAGGACACCTGGAAGGTCACCCGCAAGCTGACGCTGGATTACGGTCTGCGGTGGGATTACGGGACGTACCAGCGTGAAACATTCGGGCGCTTCCCCGAATTTTCCGCCACCACACCCAATCCGTCTGCGGGCGGACATCCGGGCGGCGTCATATTCGATGGCAGCGGACCCGGCCGGTGCGACTGCAATTTCGCGAAAAATTATCCGTGGGCTTTCGGCCCGCGGCTCGGTGTCGCCTATCAGTTCCTGCCGAAAACCGTGCTGCGCGTCGGCGCCGGCATCACGTACGACGCCACGGCCGGCAACAATCAGGTCACCGGCGCCGCTTCGTCTCAGAACCCGATTCAGGGCTCGGCGTTCGGAACTCCGGCGATGACTCTGTCAGCCGGTATCCCCCGCACGGCGGACCAGATCGCGTGGCCCAACTTCTCGCCGGGTCTCTACCCGGCGCTTCCGGGAAACATCGCGGCGTTCCCGACTGACCTGGTCGACCCCAACGCCGGCCGTCCGGCACGGCAGTGGATGTGGAGCATCGGAATTCAGCGGGAGCTTACACCCGACCTGATGGTGGAGGCCGCGTACGTCGGAAATCGCGGCAACTGGTGGCAGGCGAATTCGCTGCTGGATTACAACGCCGTCACGTCGCAGATTCTCGGGGCGCACAACCTGAACGTCAACAACCCGGCTGACGTCACGCTCCTGACGACGCCGCTGAGCGCCGTGCTCGGCACGACCAACGCGACCGCGCACAATCTCGGGCTGCCTTATCAGGGCTTCCCCACGAACGCGACGGTCGCGCAGTCGCTGCGGCCCTTCCCGCAGTTCACCAATATCAACGCCCTTTGGGCGCCTCTTGGCGATACCTGGTACGACTCGCTTCAGGTCAAGGTGACCAAGCGGTTCTCTCACGGGCTGACGGCCAATTACTCATTCTCATGGCAAAAGGAGCTGACCCTCGGGGTGGAATCTGATCCCCCGGGTCCCGGGGCTCCTCCGGCCGCCATCAACGATGTGTTCAATCGCGAGGCGAACAAGACAATTTCCGGCTACTCCCGTCCTCTGACCAGCATTCTTTCGGTTAACTACACAACCCCGAAGTTCGCCGCCAGCAGCGGGCTGATGAAGGCCGCTTCGTGGCTGGCCCGCGACTGGCAGATCGGCGCGCTGCTCCAGTACGCGAGCGGACTGCCGATCCATGTTCCCTACGCGCAGAGCACTCCTCTGCTGAGCAGCGTGCTGGAGCGGAACCTTCCGCTTGGAGTGACCAACACTACGTTTGCGAACCGCGTGCCGGGACAGCCGCTGTTTCTGCAGGACCTGAACTGCCACTGCTTCGATCCGACCAAGACGCTGGCGCTCAATCCGGCGGCGTGGGCGGATCCGGCTGCGGGCCAGTTTGGAACCTCAGCGCCTTACTATAACGACTACCGTTACCAGCGCCGCCCGGGCGAGAACATGAACCTGGCGCGAATCTTCCGCCTCACCGAGCGCGTCAATCTTGAGCTTCGGGCCGAGTTCGTCAACATCTTCAACCGGACGGAAGTCGCCAACCCGGTCGCCACGAACGCCAGCGCGGCGACCGTGGTGAACCCGACGACGGGCCTTCTCACGAGCGGGTTCGGATTTATCAATACCGCGACGACTGTTATCGCGCCGCGGCAGGGAACGATCATCGCCCGCTTCCGCTTCTGACGGCTGATGGAAAAGACCTGTGCGGCAGGGTTCCGGCCCTGCCGCACAACTTGCTCGAACGCGCTCCTCTCTCAAAACTGAAAACGAGCGACGATCTGCCCTGAGCGGGGAGCGCCATAAGTCGTTCCCACGTTGATGTAGCCAAAGCCCGCCGTCGTCTGCCCCGCACTGTTTCTCTGCTGAGTCGCCAGCGCATTCGTCGCCGTCGGATTATTCATCTCGGTCCGGTTGAACACGTTGGTGAATTCCGCGCGAATCTGCAGGCTCATTCTTTCGTTCACGCGGAAAATCCGGGCGAGGCTGATATTTTCCGCCGGCCGCCGCTGATACCGGTAATCGTTGTAATATGCGGATGCCGTCCCGTACTGCCCGGCCGGGGGGTTGACCCATGCCGCGGGATTCAGGACGAAAGTCCTGCTCGGATCGAAACAGTGGCAGTTGAGGCCCTCGGTGAAGAGCGGCACGCCCGGCACACGGTCCATCAGAGTTGTCTGGAACGTATAGGTTGCGAGATTCGTGGTGGCCATCGGCGACAGGATCGGCAATCCGCTCGCGTACCGCAGCAGCGTACCGATCTGCCAGTCCCGCGCCATCCAGCTCAGGGCCTTTCCCGTGAAACCGCCGCTCACATGCCACTTTGGCGTGAGATAGCTGCCTGAAATCACCAGCAACAGGGGCTGGTCGTAGGCCGACAGCGTTTTCTGATTCGCGCGGTTGAAAACGTTATTCACGAAGACGCCGTCACCGCGTCCGAAATCGTCCTCCACGCCGGCGTCGAGCTGCTTCGACCACGTGAACGAGCCGCCCGCCTGCAACCCGTGTGAAAACCGCTTGGTGACTTTGGCCTGCAGCGCCTCATACCACGTGTCGCCGTCCGGCACCCAATGCCAGTTCGTGATGGCCCCGTACTGCGGAAAGGGCCGGAGCGACTGGGCTACGGTGGCGGTCAGCGGAAATCCAGGGTAGGGCGGCGTGCCGAATCCCGCCGCGATCGCGGTGGCCGAATTCAGAGGAGCGGCCAGAATCTTCAGATCGTTGGGATCGTTCAGACTCAAGCCGTGCACCGCCAGTTCCTCTTCCGAAATGGCGTTGGGATTGATCATTCCTCCGGCGTTCCACCACGCCCCGCGATTTCCCACATAGGTCGCTTCGACCAGCAGGTTGGGGAAGACTTCCCGCTGTATTCCGGCGCTCCACTGGATTTGCCGCGCCGGTCTTCCAGCGTTCTGATCCATCTCCTGCGGGGCCGAACCGAGCGAACCGGGGAAAAGATACTGGCCGGGATCGAAATTCGGGAAAGTGATCCGGTAAGGCAGTCCGTCTCTCATGTAATATGCCGGGCTGCCATACGTGCTCGTGTGGTAAAGGTATTCGGATCCCGCCGAAAAGCCGACCTGGTTGTCGTCGGTCTTGAAATAGGACACTCCGGCGCCGATTCTCAGTACGGTCTTCGGCAGCATCTGCCACGCCACGCCGAGCCTTGGTCCGAGTGCGTACGGATAGTTATGGGCCAGCACGCAATTGCACCGGCCACCGCCGTTGCCTTCATAGATGATCGCGCCTGGCAGGCCGCCTGCGCCGGGATTCGGCGTGCTTGGAGAAAAGGCTCCATAGTAGCCGTTGCCGTCGCGCAGGTAAGTCGAAAAATCATAGCGCAACCCGTAGTCGACGGTCAGCGTGCGAGTGACCTTCCACGTGTCCTGCGCGAAGCCCGACACGGAATGGGCGCCCATGTGTGTGACCCCGGGAACCGCGTCGTAGCCGTTGTCCACCGCGCCCAGCAGGAAGCTCGCATAGGGGAATCCCACAGAGCCCGGCAGCGTAATTCCATTGAGAGAAGGCAGGCCGGTTTCGTCCGCACTGAATTCCAGCCATCCCATGCTGTAGGTCTCGTTGAACATCTGATAGCCGTTCGCCATCGCCTCTGCGCCGAATTTCAGCGTATGGTTGTTGCGCACCCAGGTGAGGCTGGTATTGAATGTCGGCTTGCGGATGATCACGTGAATCTGATTTCCCGGACCGACACCGGCGGATAATCCGCCCTGTGCCTGATTCAGGCCCCCGAGAACCGGGAAGAGCGTCGAATTGGTTCCTTTCAGCCCGAGCTGCGCGACGGGATCGAAACGCGCGCTGTGGTCGTTGATCTTCGTATCGAGCAGACCCGCGCCCACATGGAGCAGGAGCGTCGGCGTCAGCGTCTGATCGAAGTTCACACGATAGGTATTGGAATTGATGGCGCGCGGCTGGCTGCCGCGAATCGGCTCCGGCAACAGGCCGTTATTGGGATTGTCCTGGCGGTTGAGCGACCAGAAGACCGCCAGCTTCGTATTGGCGCTGATCTGGTAGTCGCTCTTGATCGAGGGGATGGTGGTCGCAATGGGGTTCTTGTACGTCGGGAGGTAGTTGTTGATCAGCCCGTTGCCGGTAGGCTGCGGAATCAGGGCCTGGATCTTCTGGGCGACGGGATCCATCATGCTTTGCGGAATTGTGTTGTTGGGAAATGGATTGCGTTCGATGAGCCCGTTCTCCACGAAACTCGACGAAGGATCGTAGATGGTGTTTTCGA
>CAZXCO010000670.1:0-2666 GCA_964639095.1 uncultured Solibacteraceae bacterium | reverse complement strand
AGAAAATGCCGTGCGAAGAAGCTATTTGTGATCTACAAGGTCCCGAAATGCTCGGCGCTCTTTGATAATTCGGGCTTTCTGACTCGTCTCGGTTGCCCGCCAGGGACCCCGTACATTCAAATCTGGAGACGCAGCGCCACTTTAACCTAACAGGCTGCTGAGTGCGCCGGGATAAACCGGCGTGGAGTTGTGAATGAAAGAGTCACACAGGAAAGGAATAGCGATCCATCCTGGCCCCGAGTCATGCGTGGCCAGCCGTAAGGCTGCCATCGAAGCGTTGACAGGGGGAAGTGCAGGCAGGGTATTGAGCTGCGAAATAATCGCGACCGGAGTGCCGACGTCGTTCAGCATGGCGGAAGGCAACACCGGCGGGTGCGTAATCGCGAGCATCCGTTGGACACCGCGCAGTCTGAGACCCCTCGCATGTATGGAAACTCCGCGCACGGGAACCGGGAGACCCCATCGATGCTCATCGTGCATTCTGCGGCGGGTCGGTTGGAGAAGGCCATGAGCCAGAAGTCCAACATGCACGTCGGTGGGGAGTCGGACGGTTGCGTAGTACCGATGAAGTGTTCGAACAATGGCGGCTTGCCGTCGACGGAGAACATGGAGGGAAGGCGACCGACCAAGGAGAACATCGTACAGACGATCGCGCCCCGGGCTCAGAACCGGATCGGCGCGTCGAACGGACTGGACGGTGTGCGTAAAGCTGCACGTGAAGGAAAACGGACGCAGTTCACCGCGCTGCTCCACCATGTGAATGTCAGTTTGCTGCGGGATGGTTTCTACGCCTTGAAGCGGGAAGCCGCACCGGGTGTAGACGGGCTGACGTGGAAAGAGTATGAAACGGAACTGGAGGCCCGGCTGGCGAACCTGCACAGACGGGTGCATCTGGGGACGTATCGAGCGCAGCCTTCAAAGAGAGCCTACATACCCAAAGCCGATGGACGACAACGACCTCTGGGCATTGCTGCGCTGGAGGACAAAATCGTGCAGCAGGCTTTGGTGACAGTCCTCAATCAGATTTACGAAGAGGATTTTCAGGGATTCTCTTATGGATTCCGACCGGGGCGGAGCCAGCATCAAGCGTTGGATGCGCTCTGGGTGGGAATCATGCGGAAGAAGGTGAACTGGGTGCTGGACGCGGACATTCGGGGGTTCTTTGACAACATGAGCCACGATTGGACGATGACGTTTGTCGAGCACCGCGTTGCCGACCGAAGGGTGCTTCGCCTGATCCGGAAATGGCTGAAGGCGGGAGTATCCGAGGAAGGAAACTGGTCGAGAACTGATGTAGGGACCCCGCAAGGGGCAGTGGCCTCGCCGCTGCTGGCAAACATCTACCTGCATTACGTCTTCGATCTTTGGGTCAAGCACTGGCGAAAGCATCAGGCGACGGGCGACATGGTGGTTGTCCGGTATGCGGATGATATCGTCGCGGGATTCGAAAATCGTGCCGACGCGGAGCGTTTTCTTTCCGAATGGAAAGAGCGCATGCAGAAGTTCGGGCTGGAGTTGCACCCGGACAAAACGCGCCTGATTGAGTTTGGGCGCCATGCATCCGAAAACCGGAAGCGCAGAGGCGAGGACAAGCCGGAGACGTTCGATTTTCTGGGCTTCACGCACATGTGCGGGAAGACTCGGAAGACCGGCCGGTTCATCGTCAAGCGAAAGACGATTCGTAAGCGGCTCTCCGCAAAGCTTAAAGAGCTGAAGGAAGAGCTGCAACGCCGCTGGCATGAGCCAGTGGCCGAGGTCGGGAGGTGGTTGAAATCCGTGGTTCGCGGCTATTTCAACTACCACGCAGTGCCCGGCAACATGGATAGTCTGAACAGCTTTCGGGCTCAGGTAATCTGGCGATGGTATCGGGCGCTTCGGCGTCGGAGCCAGCGAGACAAGATGACGTGGGAACGGTTCTGGCCGATGGTCGATCGGTGGATTCCAAGTGCCAGGATCACGCATCCGCATCCGAATGTGCGCTTCGACGCCATTCATCCGAGGTAGGAGCCGTATGCAGCAATTCTGCACGTACGGATCTGTGCGGGGGGCGCTCGGGAAACCAGCGTCCCTACCGCGACAATTCTAAGCCGAAACAAGTGACCAAAAGAATGTTATGAACGTCTTCACTGCATGCGCGGCGACGACATTCAGCAGTCGGAGTTGTTCAGTTACGGAAGCCTGGAAGAGCGGATACCAGCAAATCATCCGCTGCGCCCGATTCGGGCGATGGTAGACGAGGCTTTGCGCGACATGAGTGCGCGTTTTGACGAGATCTACCCCGCGAGGAGGGTCGCCGATCGATCCCGCCGGAGCGACTGCTGCGGGCGTTGCTGCTGCAGATGTTCTATTCGGTGCGCAGTGAACGGATGCTGATGGAACAACTGGAGTACAACCTTCTATTCCGCTGGTTTGTTGGGCTCTCGGCCAATGAGCCAGTCTGGCACCCGACAGTCTTCTCGAAAAACCGGGACCGGCTGCTGGAAGGTGCTGTCGCCGAGCAGTTCTTCTCGCTGATTGTGCAGCAGGCACGCAACAGAAAGCTTCTTTCCGACGAGCACTTCACGGTGGACGGCACGTTGATTGAAGCGTGGGCGGGGCAGAAGAGCTTTCAGCGCAAGGATTCCGATCCGTTGAATCCACCGCCGCCGGACCACAGCAAAAATCCA
>CAZXCO010000669.1:0-4580 GCA_964639095.1 uncultured Solibacteraceae bacterium | reverse complement strand
GCGTGAGCCTCATCTCGTTCATTGCGGACGGCGCGAATTCGCCTCTGCTGCGCCGCATCGGCAGCATTCGCAAACAGCTCGCCACCGAGCTCGGATTCATTATTCCCGCAGTGCGCGTAACCGACAACCTGAGCCTGCGAGCGCGGGAATATTCGATCTGTCTCAAGGGCATCGAGATTGCGCGCTATGACCTGCCGCCGGGGAGCGAGCTGGCCATCGCGCTGACGGCGACGGGAGCGCCGCCCGAGGGACGTCCGACGAAAGACCCGGCATTCGGAGTGGATGCCTGGTGGGTGCCGGCCTCGCAGGCCGAAGCTGTGCGCGCGAAGGGATACACGGTCATCGATCCGCTGAGCGTGATGACCACACATCTGGCGGAGCTGGTGAAGCGGTTCGCGTACGAGCTGTTCTCACGCCAGGAAGCACGAAAGCTGCTGGATCGCGTCAGCATCGACAACGCCCGCCTGGTGGAAGACCTCGTTCCGAAGCTGTTGCCGCTCGCCATCGTGCAGCGCGTGATCCAGAACCTGCTGCGCGAACGTGTCTCGATCCGTGATGCCGTATCGATTCTCGAGGCGCTGAGCGAGGGTGCGCCGGTCACCCGTAACCCCGTACTATTGACGGATTACGTGCGGCAGTCGATCCGGCGCGTCGTGGTGAAGCCGTATCTGAATGCGA
Source organism: uncultured Solibacteraceae bacterium (assembly GCA_964639095.1). Lineage (GTDB taxonomy): Bacteria > Acidobacteriota > Terriglobia > Bryobacterales > Bryobacteraceae > BOG-234. Next base: position 3,902 of record CAZXCO010000669.1, on the reverse strand, counting down.
ATGGCGACCTGCCGGCCTATTTCCTCGACCCGCAACTGGAGCGTTTCGCCGAGGGAGGCGTGGAGCATGGAGAGTCGAACAGCACTCTGGCGCTCGCGCCGAACGCTTTGCGGGATCTGCTGGACCGGCTCAGCCGTGGTGTGGCGCCGATCGAATCGCCGAAGGTCATTATTACAAGCTCCGCGTGCCGCTATTTCCTGCGGCAGGCAGTGGAATCCATGATTCCAAACCTTTTCTTTCTTGCGCACAGCGAGATTCCGGCCGGGATCCGGGTCATTTCTCTGGGAGTCATTCAATGAACCGTCGTGCAGGGAACTGCAATTCAGGAAGTGAGTCCATGCAAACCAAAACATATTTTGCGAGCAGCGTGCCCGCTGCTCTCGAAGCCGCTCGCGAGGAACTGGGAGAGAATGCGCTGCTGATTCGTTCGCGGCCCGCACCGCTCGAAGCGCGGCAGTTCGGGCGCCTGGAGGTAACCTTCGCCTGTGAGGCGGAGCACGCGCCGCCGCGGGCTTCCGAAATGGAGGAGATCCGGCAGCAGCTGTCTGCGCTGCGGGCGGCCGTGATCGGACGGGATGCGATCCCTCCTGAAAACGGCGCTACCCTGGATTTCGTGGGCGAGATGGCGGCCGCGGTGCGCCGGAGCGGCAATCCGGAGGCGGCCGGCCCGCGCGAAAGAGGCGCGCGGATTCCAGTGGCTCCGTTCGTCGATCTGAAACCCGGCGAAAGCCGGATGCTGGCCGTTGCAGGGCCGCCGGGACGCGGCAAAACCACCTCGCTGGTCAAGATTGCTGTGCGGCACGGGCTGGCCCGGCGCGTGCCGGTCCGGATCTATTGCGCGGGCTCCCACGCCATCGGTGCGCACGAACAGATGGCGCGGTATGCGGCCATTCTGGGCGTGCCATGGCAGGCCTGCGAGTCTCTTGCCAGCCTGAATCTCGCGCTGAACGGAGATGCGTGGAAAGGCCTCCTGCTCATCGATACGCCGGGAATCTCTCCCGCGGACCAGAGCGATCTCGAGGATTTGAGACGCTTTTTCGCGGCGCGCCCTGAAATCGAAAAGCACCTGGTCCTGAGAGCCGATACCGGATCCGCCGATCTGCTCCATACGATCAAGCGCTTTTCCTGTATTGCGCCGTCGCGCCTTCTTTTTACGGGGGCGGACGAAGCGGTCGAGCCAACTCCGATGGTAGAGGCATTAATCCAGTCGGGCATTCCGGGCACATTCTGCGGAACCGGCCAGAGGGTCCCCGAGGACCTGGAGGAAATCAACGCGGAACGTCTGATGCGCGTTGTCCGGGCGGGAAAGGAAACCGGGACGCGGGAGAAGTTCGCGCGGGCGGCGGCTTAGGGAAGCGCTTCCGGTGACAAGCCTGGAGACTGCATGACGTGACGACGGCCTATTACTATCCGCCCGAGACGATGTCCGACGAGGAGCGTGACCGGCTCATTCTCGAGCATTTGCCTCAGGTGCGTCTCATCGCCCGGAAGATTCACGAGCGGCTGCCGGAAACCGTCTCTTTCGAAGATCTGTTGTCGGCCGGTATTATCGGGCTGATTCAGGCCATCGATCACTTCGACCCGCGGCAGAACGTGAAGTTGAAAACCTATGCCGAGTTCCGTATCCGCGGCGCTATTATTGACAGCCTGCGGGAGACGGACTGGGCTCCACGGCTCAAGCGCAAGCAGGCCCGCGAGTTTGAGGCGGCGATCGGGCGCGCTGAACAGCGGCTCGGGCGGACCCCGGAGGAAGCTGAAATCGCGGCGGAGCTGAATCTGACCGTCGACGAATATCGCCAGAAGCTCACGGAAATGGAAGCTCTGAATATCGGCGAGCTGGAATTCGCGCGCGACGAGAATGAGGTTCCTGTGCTGCTGAAATACGCGGCGTCGTCCGAAGAAGAGTCGCCGGAAGTCACGATGGAGCGCACGGAACTGGAGCGACTGATCGCCACCTCCATCGACCGCATTCCGAAAGTTGAGAAAACCGTCCTCAGTCTCTACTTTTATGAAGAGTTGACTCTTCGAGAGATCGCCGAAGTCATGGGAATTCACTTTTCGCGGGTATCACAGATCAAATCCCAGGCGATTCTGCGGCTCCGAACGTCGATAATGAAGCGCTGGCCGGGTCTGAAATGAGGACGGATGGTGAACGATGGCTATGAATGATCAAAAGAAGCCCCGTCTGATTCATCACATTGAAAGCGCGCTGGCGCGCGTGATCGGAAGCATGGCTGGCAGCGAGTTTACGATTGTGGCGACAGCCGGCGCCGGAACAGAGGAAGAAAGCGCCCGGCGGGAAAATACGGAAGCGGAAATCCCATTCGCTGCCGAGGATGCCATCATCTGGCAGCAATCCTTCTCGATCCAGCCCTTTCCGATGCAGCCTTTCCCGCCGCTGGACAAGCCGTGCCTCTGGATCGGGGCGGGCCGGAGCCTCTGGGAACATCTCGGGCGCACGACTCTTGAAGCGGCCGGCATCGTGGATGTTACGGAAGAGGACTGCCGGTCCACCTGGCAGGAGATCATCAATCAGACGGTGGCCTCGATTGCGGCGGGGATGAGTGCGGAGCAGGGTGCTGAAATCGCCGTGTCGAAAGGCATCGAGATCGCGGTGGAGCCCCAGGGCGCGCACTGGACGCTCCTTTCCGTCGCCGACAGCGAAGGCCGAAAGTGGCCTCTCCACGCGTACTGGACGCAGGAATTCGCCGCATTTGGCGAACCGAGGCCCGGTGACGAGGAGGAGGCCGGCAGGGATCTGGAGAGAGATTCCGGCGCGGAGGCCGACCAGATCACGAAGGGCGCGCTGGTTTCGAAGACATTCGATCTTCTTTTGGACGTAGCGTTGCCCGTCGCCGTGTCGTTTGGCAAGACTTCGCTGGAGATCCGGGAGGTGCTCAAACTGAACACGGGTTCGATCGTCGAGCTGGACCGCCTTGTCACGGATCCGGTCGAAATCGTCGTCAACGACTGCGTGATCGCGCGCGGGGAGGTGGTCGTGGTGGACGGTAACTACGGTGTCCGGATCCAGGAACTTGCCAGCCGCGAGGAGCGGCTTCGCTCGGGGATGGCAAACCGCGCGAATAAGGGAGTCCGCTTGTGATGTGGACCGGCGTGGCCGCGGCCGCCGCTGCGGTTTCCGCAATTGCGGCCGTGACGGTCTTCGCGCTTCTTTTGCGCCGCGGGCGCATTGACGCGAAGGAGAGGGAAGAAGCGCGGCGCCGCGAAATGGAGTCTCTGCTCGATGTGCAGAAAACCGAGTGTTCCCGGCATCTCGAGCAACTCGGCCGCCGACTCGAGTTTCTCGAATCGAGCGCGCAGAGCAGCGGTTCGATCGCCACGGGAGGATTGACGCGGTCAACCCGCGCACAGGCGATGCAGATGCTGCGGTCGGGTATGTCGCCGGAAAATATCGCCACCAGGCTCGGCATCGGGCGGCGCGAAATGCGTCTCATCGCCCACGTTTCACGTACGCTGTCCCTCGAAGTCGACCGCCCGGTCCCTGTTGACGAACCGGCCGGCCGGCGCCCCGAGTAGTGAGTTCCGGCGCACAGGTCATGGACGGAATCCATCCCAGCAGTCTGTTCGCCGACGACCCCGAAATGGTGCGGGAGTTTCTTGCCGAGGCGCGGGAGCATCTTTCCGTCGCCCAGGCCGGACTCCTTTTGCTCGAGCGCGAGCCTGACGGAGTGGAAGCGCTGAATGCGGTATTTCGGTCGTTTCACAGCATTAAGGCGCTCGCGGCTTTTCTGGGAGCTTCAGCCATTCAGGAACTGGCCCATGCGACCGAGGGTGTGCTGGACCTCGCGCGGTCGGGAGAGATCGCGGTTTCGCCGGACGTCATCGATCTGATCCGGCGGTCGGCGTCCGATCTCGCAGGCTCTCTCGATCCCGTGGTGCTT
>CAZXCO010000668.1:0-2832 GCA_964639095.1 uncultured Solibacteraceae bacterium | reverse complement strand
TCCGGCCGGAACCCGAGATCGGCCGAATAGACTTTCAGAAAGCTCCGCGTCATCACCCCCGCGCCCGCCAGCAGCACCACCGCCAGAGCCGCTTCCACGGCGATCAGGAACGACGACAACCCCTTCTTGCCCGCCCCTCCGGTCGCGCCCCGGCCGCCGTCCTTCAGCGCGGCATTTACCTTGAGCTTCGAAAACGCCATGGCGGGGGCAAGCCCGAACAGCAGCCCCGTCGCCACGGAAACCACCGCCAGATACAGGAAAACCGTGTGATCGAGCGAATAGCTCCACCGCTCGTAGTTGCCTGGAGGCCACGCGTAAAGTTCGTAGGCTCGTACTGTGGCGATCGCGATCAGCCACCCGATCGCGCCGCCCAGGGTCGAAAGCATGACGCTCTCGATCAGTAACTGCCGCACGATGCGCCGCCGCGCCGCCCCGAGCGCGATCCGTATCGAAATCTCGCGCGCGCGCCCGATCGCCCGCGCCAGCAGAAAGTTCGCAAGGTTCGCGCACGCGATCAGCAGCACGAAGCCCACCGCGCCCCACAGCGATCCGTACAGCGCCGCCGCGTTCGCCCCGAAATAACGCTCCCGGAAAGTCCTCACCTCCGGACGAAAGCCGCGATTGGTCGCCGGGTACGCCCTTTCGAGCCGCTGCCCGATCGTCTTCATTTCCGCCCGCGCACTCCGGATCGTGACGCCGTCCTTCATACGGCCAAACGCGAAATACGCCCTCCGGTATTCTCGTTTGAGAAGGGCGAGCGTGGGGACGAACGGCATCCAGAGATCCACCCGATAATGCGGGAACGCGAGGCCCGACGGCATCACGCCAATTACAGTGGTCGGAACCTTATCGACCCGAATGGTCCTGCCGACGACCGCCGGATCCTTCCCGAACATCCGTTCCCACAAACCGTACGTCAGAATCGCGACTGGCGGCGCACCCGGCAGGCCGTCTGCCGGTTCGAAGTCTCTTCCGAGCATCGGCGTCTTTCCCAACACTGCGAAGGAATTCGCGCTCAAAATCGTCCCGTCGCACGAGCCCAGCGCGCCGCTTGCATCGCTGATCGACAGGCGCACGTTGCCCTCCCACACCGCCGCAATCCCCGTAAACGATTTCGCCTGCGCCCGCCAGTCCAGAACGTCCTGCCACGAAGTAGCCCGCGATCCCGTTATATAAGCGATCCGGTTGTCCGGGTCCACATTCGGGAATCCGCGAAAGAGCGCCCCATACGTCACGGTGAATACAGCCGTGTTGATCCCGATCCCGATGGCAAGCATCGTCGCCGCGGCGGCGGTGAAGCCGGGGGATCGGCGCATCCCGCGCAACGCATACCGCGCGTCCTGCAACAGTGAGTGCAGGAACGGCATCGCTCTGGCATCGCGGCATTCTTCTTTCACTTGCTCCATCCCGCCAAAGTGCAGGCGTGCGGCCCGGCGCGCTTCGAGTTCGCTCATGCCCGCGCGGATGTTGTCCTCGGTGAGCATATCGAGATGCGCAGCGAGTTCGAGGGCGAGATCGCTTTCGTGGCGCTGCCTCTTCAGCGGCGCGGCCATTTTTATTACAAATGCACGAAGCCGGTTCATATGCCCATCACTCCTGCCTCAGCGCCCGAATCGGGTCGACGCGGCTGGCGCGACGTGCGGGGACGAAGCTGGCGGCGAGCGCGGCGAAAACAAGAAGCGCGACCATCAGCGCGACGGTCAGCGGGTCGATGCGCTCGACGCCCACGATGAGGCGTTCCAGCAACTTCGCGGCGGCCATGGCCCCGGCGAGGCCGGCGGCCGCGCCGGCGAAGATCATCAGGAGGCTTTGGCGCAGAATAAGACGGACGACGTCACGCGCACTGGCGCCGAGCGCCATCCGTACTCCGATTTCAGGAATTCGCCGGCCAGTGAGGTATGCGAGCGCGCCATAGATGCCGATACAGGCAAGCAGCAGCGCGAGCGCGGCGAAGATGCCGAAGAGCACCAGCAGGAAGCGCTGGCGGGCGAGCGAGGCGGCTGCGAGTTCCTCCATTGTGTTGACCTCATAGAGGACCTGGTCGCTGGTCGCGCCGCGAACCGCGTGGCGGAGCGATTGGAGGATTGTCAGCGGCGGAACGCTGGTGCGGATCGCGATCGACATCAGGGAAGACCACGTCGGCATAAGGACGTCGGGAAGCTGGCTCAGGGGATAGTAGACCTGATCGCGCACGTTTGAGGCGTCGTCACCGGCGAGACCCCAGTGGCGAACGTGGTCCACAACTCCGACGATGCGAAGCGGACCGGGGTTCATGTAGGGAATCCAGATGCGCCGGCCCACCGGATCGGCGCCTTTGAAGGCATGTTCCGCCATGACTTCGTCAATGACGATTACCTGCTCGCTGTCGATGCGGTCGTGATCGTCGAAGAAGCGGCCGCGGCGAAGCGGAATACTCATCACCTTGAGGTAATCGTCGGTGACGGACGTTGCGAGGGCGACTGGTTGTTCGTTGGTCGGGGGGATGTTCGGGGTGGTCGAGTAGCCGAGCGAGTTGTAGCCTTCGCGCATCGGCACGGTATCCACCAGCGCCGCCGATTTCACGCCGGGAATACGTCGCGCACGATCGAGGAAATCGAGCCAGGCGGAGCGCATTCCGGCGGGGTTGGTGGCCAGGTTGGGAGAGATTGCAGCCCGCGCGACGAGAACATTTTGCGGATCGAAGCCGGGGTCGAGCGCGGAGAGACGAAGCATGGTCCGGCCGAGGATGCCGGCGGAGACGAGGAGAATCATCGCGAGGGCGATTTCGGCGGCGACGAGAACGCCGTGAAGTTTGCGGGAGCCTCCGATGAGGGAGCGCGCACCGGTTCGGAG
>CAZXCO010000667.1:0-3542 GCA_964639095.1 uncultured Solibacteraceae bacterium | reverse complement strand
ACGCCACCCACAATCCGGCGTCCCAACCGCTTCGCTTGCTGGATCTTCCTGCGATTAATCGAACTCATCATCGCACGAAGCTTCTTTGTTTCTGCGCCTGTATGCCAGTGGATGCCTCTTGGCTGGTCTTCAATAATGTCGCAGAACCGGGTGAGTCGGGGCGGTGGACTCGGAAGACTCCACCAAAGCCAGGCCGCCTTTGCATTGTCCGGTAGTGCAGCGTGGGCGGCGATCAGATTCGCTGGATGCCAACGCAGGTCGGCCTCATTCCATGCAAGGCCGTCAGGAATCGCGCGCTCACGCTTCACGGCGACAACGAACAGCCGGGGTCGCGACTGCGGGACAAACCGTACCGCATCGACGACCAGAGCGCCGAAGTGATATCCGGCTTCCGCAAGCGCCGCGCCGATCGCCCCGAAATCTCTGCCGCCGTGGGATGTTATGGCGCCGCACACGTTCTCCAAAGCGATCATACCCGGAGCTCGCCCTTGCCTTGCAAGCGCCTTCATCAGTCCCCAAAACAGCCAGAATGTTCCGGATCTTTCGCCGTCCAGTCCTGCGTAGTCGCCGGCCAGGGATAGATCCTGACAAGGAAAAGACGCCCACGCTAAATCGGCGCATCCGGGAACATCGGCCGTCGAGAGCCGGCCGACATCGCCGATCTTCAGGCGATCGGCACCCCAATTCTCCGCGTAGCTCGCCGCTTTCTTTTCGTCAATGTCATTGGCGAAAAGGCATTCCCAGCCACTGCCGAGCCCTGCCCGGACCATGCCGCCGCCTGCGAAAAATTCATAGAAGGATGGCATCTCACCCTCAACTTCTCAACAAGATCACGTTCCGGGGCTGTGGTTTTTCGTCGCCCTGAATTCTCCCAACACTATGCGGTATCGGCGGCGACCTATAGGCTCAATTCTGCAGTCATTGCAGTCATTTCTATTAGAGTAGCAGGTTCCCCTTTTATTCGCCATTAAGGAACGCCCGTGGATGCCGTTCTTTGGACATTGTTCTGATGTTCGTATGCGTATCCGGAGAACTTCCTCCGTCGATCTGATGGGTGGGCTGATAGCAGGGCCATGCGGGCTGGTTTGACGCGGGCATTGCAGGGCGAATGGGAGCGCCGCGCCGGAGCTTGTGCCTGGTCTGTCTACCGGCCGCGGCCGCGCCCACGGGCCGGAGGAGGAGGCAGTGTGCCGCCTTCGGCGAGGGTCTTCATATTCTGGAGCGCGCGTGTAAATTGCGCTGTCTTCTGAGCTTTGTCCTTTTCACGCGCGGCATCGTCCGCCAGCATCGAATTGTCGTAGATCAGCGTGTAAACGAGCTTCGAGGTCGTGGCGGTCAGCGGCTTCGCTTCAAGCGTGCCGTGGTACAGGTTGTAAGGCCGGCCGGGCCGCACGGGCTGGGTATAGGTGTAGGAAAGATCGGTTTTTCCCACCAGAATTTCGTTTCCGATCGATCGCACGGCGCCGAATTCCCCGTCTTTGCCCGAAGTGATCGTGCACGGGACCTGCAGCCATTCGCCGATGTCGCAATACTTGCCGACGCGCTTCCAGACCTCCTCCGCGGGACGGTTGACTGTGATTTCCAGAGGAATCGAGATATAGGTCGGATGAGCCACGACGGTGACGTCCGAGGCCGACGAAGACCCGGCCGGGGCCTGTGCGGCGGCAAACGACGCCAGACCTGCCATTGCCAGCGCGCAATAGCTGATTTTCCTGAAATAATTCCGCATATCTCCCCCCAGCCAGTCCATTCGCATCATTGTACTGACGCATCATCCTGACACAGCCGGGGCGGAAAAATCAACCCGCTGCGGACTCAGCCGGCCGGCCGGAAGGTTTGAGCCTGAGACCCGGGACGAGGTCTTTGAGATCGGGGCATCGAACACGGCCCAACTGCTCGAAGAGCCCTGTGGCGAGCAGTTGCGCGACGACATCGCCTGTCGCCTGCTTTGTCTCCTTGTTTGCGGCGAAATTCTCGCGCAGCCAGTAATCGAGAGAAGCGGGCCGCGGATGATCGGCCAGCGCGCAATCCACTGCACCGATGATGATGAAATCGCGGCCGGACTGCCGCATGAAGTCGACCAACTGGTGCACGACAAAGCCCGCTTCGGGATGATCGTGCGGAAGCCGGATGCGCTGATCCAGATTTGCATCCGCGGCCACTGCGCCGGGAGCCGGGTCGGGTTTCGCCGCGGCCCGCGCGCGGCGCTTTTCCACGAGTGCGCGCCCCACATATGCGGCGAACGGAATCGCGGTGCCGATCAAGGCGTACTTCATCTTCGTGGCTGCCGGTCGGGGCATATTCGGCGGCAGAATGCCGGAATCCTGCGATTTCTCGACCGGTTTCCCGATCTTCATATGATTCCAGTCGTATACGAATTCCTTGCCGCAATCGAGGCAAACGACCGATGTCTCTCCGGCCGTAATTCCGGGCTTGCGAACGCGCGTGATGGGGCGCGTCAGGCGCCGGTGGGAGCAACCGAAAACAGTCTGGAAAATAGAACCGATCATTGCAACTCCAGGCTCGTTCCGCCTGCAAGGAGCGGGCCAACTTCACAGGAATCCGCCGTTACAGCGCGCTCAAAAAAGCAACGAGATCCTGCTTTTCCCGCTCGGAAAATCCGATATGGAAACGCGCGTCATAGAAATTCACGACATCGGCCAGCGTTTTCGCCGAACCGTTGTGAAAATAGGGCGCCCGTGCCGCGAGCCCGCGCAGTACGGGCGTCTTCACCTTGCCCACGTCCTTCCACCGCCCGGTAATGAGAGCGCGGCCCGGATCGGTCGTCACGCGGATCTCCTGGGTGCTTCTGTTACGCAGCGTGATCCGCGGCAGATAGCTCACGTCGAGCGGGCCGTTCGCGTCTGCGACGCCCGTGTTCATGGAGTCCGGCGTGGAATGGTTGCCCGCATTGGGCGAATTATGGCAGGTGCCGCAGGCGCCGGTGATCCGGGGCAGATGCAAATCGTCGTTCAGGCCCGCAACGCCGGTGATATCGAAAGGCTTCTGATCGAACAGCACCTGGCCGCGCACGATGCTCTCGCGACGATTGCTTTGGGGATCGGGCTTGGGCCGAACCTCCTGATACACGCGTCCATACGGCTCCCGCGACCAGGCATCGAAAAGACGGAAGGCATTTTCCGCCTTGATGCCATGCGGGTCGCCCGGCCTCCGGTCGTTGATTCCCGCAAAGAAGCCTGGGATCGTTTTGGACGCCAGCACGGCGGGTCCTCCGGATGCGCCGCCATCATCGAGAGGACCGGCCTCGCGGTCGAATGCCTGCGCGGTTGCGGTTCCTGTTTCGAAGCGGACAAGCGCCTCCTGCTCCTCCGCCTTCATCGGGGCCCCATCGGGTGCATGAAGGCGGGCCGCATTGCTCGCCTGACGCGCCAGAACGCTGGCGAGATCTTCCGCCCGATGGCCCGGATCCGCGGCGGAGAGCGATTCGCGGCCGTCCCACATCACCGTGCTCAGAAGCCGCAGATTGGTCGCCGGCAGCGGCCGGCGGTACGTCGATAATACTTTCGAATCGTCGCAGCCGT
>CAZXCO010000666.1:0-2967 GCA_964639095.1 uncultured Solibacteraceae bacterium | reverse complement strand
CAAAAGGAGGAAGCGGCGCCGGCAGGAGCGAGCGGAGAAGTTTTTCGGGAAGGCGTCGGACGAGCAATGAGAGAGAAGATCGTTTGCTTCGACCCGCGCGACCCGTCGCAATCTGAAAACGACACGGCGACTTGGAAGTCGACACGCAATCCGGCGTTGATTGCTGCTCATCTGTCGAGTCCGGAAGCACACCGTCAGTCGGGGTTCTGGGAATGGGTAAAGCAGGCTGCGGACATCTGCGATGCACCGGTCAAAACGAGTTATGCCGTCGTTCGTGCTGATTATGGGACTGCCCCGCAACCGGCGTTTGCCACCCAAATCCGCGAGATAATCGACAGAGTTCTTAATGAGGATCAATGCGGATGTACCGGCTAGACCCAGAAAATCTATGCTAGCGGTTATCTCCCTTTGACAGCGTTCGCGAACACTTTGACCATTGCTAGCACGTGCTAGCATTGAGAAGTGATACCGTGGCAAAGAAGAAATTCCGCACACACATCGTTTGTTTGGCCGCGAGCAAGGGCGGTGTGGGCAAATCCACTCTGACAGCGGCGCTCGCCGTTCGCGCCGCACAAGACTTCGGGCGTGTCGCTCTTTTTGACGGTGATCCGCAGCTTAGTCTGGCGAGCTGGTGGGATCGCCGCGGCGGTCCGCAAAACCCGCTGCTTTTCGACGGCGACAGTTCGGCTCTGGCAATCAATCTTGTCGCTGCCGACGGCTGGGATTGGATGTTCCTCGATACACCGCCGTCTCAGTTGGATCGCATCAGTGCGATAATCGCGAGCAGCGACTTCGTGTTCATCCCGACACGGCCGGGCATCATGGACTTGGAAGCGATCCGGGTCACGGAAGAGATCTGCCAGGAGTACCGGCGTCCCTATGCGTTCATCCTCAACATGGTGGCGCCGGGAACGCGCGTAACTGAAGCGGCGGCGGCGCATCTGCGCACCAACAGGCGGATGCTGGTCGAGCCGTTCATCTCCTATCGTCCGAGTCATTCGAACGCGATGTTCACCGGCCGGTGTGCGGCAGAGGGCCGGGACCAGGTGGCGAAGCGCGAGATCGATGCGCTTTGGAAAACGGTTCAGGAGACTGTTGAGAAATACGGGAGGCCGCCGGAATGAGAAACGAGGTCGATGATTTCGATTTCAGTGCGGCATTGCAGGGCCTGAATGCCCCTCCGAAACGCGAGGGCCAAACGCTCAAGGGCCGGCGCATCGAGGAACGCAAGAAACTGAGTGCCCATGACCGGCGCGCGCTTCAAGTCACCGGCCGCACGGCGCAGCTCAATGTCCGAACGCGCCCCATGCTGAAGGTCGAGTTCAATCAACATGCCCAAGCCAGAGGGCTTTTGCCGACGGAACTCTTCGAGCGTGTCTGGGAGCATTACAAGGCGACGGTGGGGATTTAGGCCCATGCGATTCATACTCAGTTCGACAGCACTGCTGTTTGGTATCGTCTTCGCGGGATGCGAAGTTTTCGGAACATATGAATATCTGTATAAAGACCAGGGCGGCGTCACCTACGTCGTCATTGCCGGCGCAGCGATTGCCGCGGCGATTTCATTGCTACCCGCATGGGCATCCTTCGCATGGCGAGGGCGGCCGCTTTTGTCGGCGTCAATCTGGGTGATCTTTGTCATCGCCCTCGTTTCCGTGGTCGCCTCAGCGCTTGCCCGCACCGGTTCGGCAACGGATATGGCTCAGGAGCGTCGGGAGCAGGTCGAGAAGACCGAAACCCAGGCGGCGCGCGCTGTATCTGATGCTCGGGCTCGCCTTGATCTTGCAAACGAAGCGCTCGACAAAGCCAACGCCGACGTGATCGAGAACGCCCCTAAAAAAGGGTGCGCCTCGAACTGCGCCGCGCTTCTCAGCGCCGCCGTGACTCGCGCGGAGCAAGAGGTCGAAGACGCACGCGCCGGACTTGAGGCTGCGAAACGGCTTGAGGCTGAGGCGCCTATCGGGAAAACAGACTCGCTTGCTAAACGGGTCGCCGCAGTACTGCCGATATCGGAGGATTCCGTGCGGCTCTATCAACCCCTCATCGTCCCGACACTCACGTCGGCAATGTCAGCAGTGCTCACCGCATTGGGGATTTGGGGACTTGGATGTTGGTGGCAGGGAAGGTCTGCTAGCCTGAAACCGGACGCGGCGCTAGCACGGGAGGCAGAGCCCGCTAGCACGATTGAGCCCGTACCGCTAGCAACCGAAGAACCGGAGCGCCCCACACAAAAGGCGATCTCCCCGCCGGAAGAATTGCCGACGACACCCTTCGGTGAATCCAATTCGGAACTGGCGGACTTTGCTGACCACAAGATCATCCGGGCGCCGGGCTCCGAACTCAGTATGAGGGACGTGCTCGCCGCCTATCAGATTGACTGCGCGCGCGAGCGGGTGAAGCCTCTCGATGCTCGCGCCTTCACGCGAGAACTGGCGGTGCTGTGCCACGAGACGGGAATCAGGGTCAGGGTTGAAGGTCGGGACGCCTATCTGGTCGGAGCGGCTCTGGCGGCATGACACCCATCCCGGCAACGATGGTGCTTTCAGTCCTTCAGCGCGTAGCCGAAGGACAGGCCGAGAACGTCCGTTTTGAAGAAGATATGATCTTCACGATCTATGCCGACGGCTGGAGGATCGAATGCTTCGACGACGCAGGCGTGTTCGACGGTGTCTATCTAGCGGTGGCACCTGATGGGACCGCCGCTGAACTCAGCGATTGGGATATCGACGTCGAGCCGAGTGGGCTTCTCAGCGAAGAACAGGCGGACAAGATCCTCGAAATGGTTTTCGGAGAAAGGCCGTGATCTATTTCGTCGAACGCGCCGACGGCCGGGTAAAGATCGGCTTCCTCCGTTCCCGCTATGGGGTTGGGCCCGAGCTTCATGGCGGCCGGCTCATCGCCTTGGTCGAGGGGTCAACGCACCGGCTCGGGGCGATCCGCTCGCTGTTTTCCGGAATACCGCAACAG
>CAZXCO010000665.1:0-4453 GCA_964639095.1 uncultured Solibacteraceae bacterium | reverse complement strand
TATCCGATCCTGCGATACGGATCGGACGCGCAGACTACCCGCGGGCTGCCGCGCCTGCTGGGGGGGGTGGCGAGGGGCTGCTTCGGCGTGACCGAGCCGGGGTTCGGGTCGAACCCCGCCGGCATGACAACACGCGCAGTCCGGCGGGGGTCGAAATGGGTGCTCAACGGCGAGAAGACCTGGATTACCAACGGCTCGATGGCCGACGTCGCCGTGGTCTGGGCGCGCGTGGAAGACGAGGGCATTAGCGGCTTTCTCGTGGAACGCGGCGCCAAAGGCTTTTCGACTTCCGACATCCATGGCAAGTGGTCGATGCGCGCTTCGGTGACGTCCAGCCTGGCGTTCGCAGATTGCGAATTGCCCGAAACCGCCCTGCTGCCCGAAGCGAAGGGGCTGAAGGCCCCGCTCTCGTGCCTGTCACAGGCCCGGTACGGCATCGGCTGGGGCGTCATCGGCGCCGCGATGGACTGTTATGAAACCGCGCGCGCCTACGTCACGCTGCGCAAACAATTCGACGACAGGCCGCTTGCCGGTCACCAGCTCGTGCAGGAAAAACTCGCCTGGATGATTACCGAAATCACCAAAGCGCAGTTGCTCGCCCTGCACTGCGGAAGGCTGAAGGACGCCGGGAAGCTCGATCCCGCGCATATCTCCATGCTGAAGCGGAACAATGCGGCGATGGCGCTCGAATGCGCTCGTCTCAGCCGCGATCTGCTCGGCGCCAACGGGATTACGGACGAGTATCCTATAATGCGGCATCTGTGCAATCTCGAAACGGTGAAAACGTATGAAGGCACCGACCACATCCACGCCCTTGTCATCGGCGAGCGGGTCACCGGCGTCCCGGCTTACCGGTAGAGCGAACCGGCGCGTGCCGGCGCTGCTTTTCGCAGCGACCATTCTGCTGAGCGCGTTCCTGCTCTTCCAGGTGCAGCCCCTGATCGCGAAGCTGATCCTGCCCTGGTTCGGCGGGTCGGCGGCAGTCTGGACCAGTTGCCTGCTGTTCTTCCAGGTGGCGCTGCTGGGAGGTTACGCCTACGCCCATTGGGTGAATGGACAAGCGGGCCGGAAGCAGACGTTCATCCATTTGGCGCTGCTGGCGCTGAGCTTTCTCTCGCTGCCAATCATCCCTTCGGCGTGGTGGAAGCCGAGCGGCGCGGAAGATCCTCTGCTGCGAATCCTAGGGCTGCTCGCGGCGACCGTCGGATTGCCGTATTTTCTCCTCTCTTCCACCAGCCCGCTGCTGCAGGCTTGGTATTCGCGATCGAACGGCGGGGCGATGCCTTATCGCTTTTTCGCCCTTTCGAATGCCGGCTCCATGCTCGGCCTGCTCACCTATCCGATCCTGATCGAACCGTATCTGACGAGCGGAGAGCAGGCCTGGATGTGGTCCGCTTCATACATCGCTTTCGTACTTGTCTGCGCCACTGTCGCCTGGCGCTCCCGGGATTCGCACGCCATCGTTCCCACCAGCGCCGCCACCAGCACCGCCACCGAATCCACCAGCGCGGCCGCGGTCGCGCCGCCGCCCACCTGGGGCGACCGGCTGGTCTGGATGGGGCTCGCCGCATGCGCCTCGGCGCTGCTCCTCGCTGTGACGAACCACCTCACGCAGAATATCGCCGCGATCCCGTTTCTCTGGGTGTTGCCGCTCAGCCTCTATCTGCTCAGCTTCATTCTTTGCTTCGACAGCGACCGCTGGTACTGGCGCTGGCTTTTCATCCGGCTGGGAGCGGTCACGGTGCCGTCTCTGGCTTATGCGATCTCCACCGAAAGCGACATCGGAAATCTGAAGCTCGCTGTGGGATTCTTCTGCGCGGCCCTGTTCGTGCTCTTCATGGTTTGCCACGGAGAAGTCGCGCGAAGCCGGCCCGCGCCCCAGTATCTGACATCGTTTTACCTGATGGTCTCGGTGGGCGGCGCGATCGGCGGCCTGCTGATCGGTTTCGCGGCGCCGTATCTGCTGAACGGTCTCTACGACCTGCCGATCGTCGTTTCCCTCACGGCCTTCATGCTGGTCTACCTGCTGTGGCGCGAGCGAGGGAAAGCCAGCACGGCCGCGCTCCGCGAATCGTCGTTTCTCAGCGAATCGTATGACAAAACGGTGATCGCCGTCATGACATTCGTGCTCCTCGGGTATATTGCGCTGCGCCTCGCGGCGGCGCAGATCGGCTACCCCGCATTCTTCAAAACGCCTTTTCTGAGTGCGCCCTACGATTCGCCCGTGCTTCTCGGTATCGCGGGCCTGATCGCGGCCTATGTTCTGTGGCGGGGGCGCGGCGCAATGGATGCCAATTCGATCGACAGCAGATCGAACGACGGCTTCGTCACTTTCGTCATCGCCGCGGGTCTTGCCGTCGGGATCGCCGGATTCCTGGCGCGCGACACGTACAACAATGTGAGCCACTCGCGCGTTCTGGCGCGCAATTTCTACGGAGCGCTGCGGGTCTACGACGACGACGCCGGAGGGCCGATGGGTCCCATCCGCACGCTGCGGCACGGCACGATCGATCACGGCGAAGAATTCCTCCTTCCGCAGAATGAGCGCTTCGCGACCACCTATTATGCGGAGAAGTCGGGTATCGGTCTGGCCATTCGCCAGGCGCAAACGAGCAGCGGGATCAATGTTGGGGTAATCGGTCTCGGCGCCGGAACCATCGCGACATACGCGCGGCCGGCCGATCATTACACTTTCTACGACATCAATCCGTTGGTGCTCAGGATTGCGCGCAACGAGTTCCGGTTCCTGCGGGACTGCCAGGCGCCTCACGAAGTCATTCTTGGCGATGCACGCCTTTCGCTCGAAGGCGAGCAGTCGAAGCACTTCGATGTGCTCGCGGTTGACGCCTTTTCGGGGGACGCGATTCCGGTGCACTTACTCACGCGGCAGGCGTTCGCTCTTTACTGGCGTCATCTCAAGCCGGATGGCGTGCTGGCGGTGCACGTCTCCAACAAGTATCTGAGCCTCGGGCCCGTGGTGGCTCTGGCCGCGGCCGAGGACGGCAAAAAGGCAATGATGGTGAGCATCGAAGCCGACGACGACAAGGAAATCGCGGCTTCGGACTGGGTGCTCGTCAGTTCCCGGCCCGGCTTTTTCGATCAGGCGGCAATCCGGAGCGCCGGGCAGAAGATCGATCCGATTCCCGGCCTGCGGATGTGGACCGACGATTACAGCAACCTTTATAAGATTCTGCGATAGCCTTGCGCACCGCGTTCATTGGTTTGTCATTTTCGCGTGAGAGACTTGGGCCATGTTTTCGCGACGTGCTTTTACTCTGGCTGCGATCGCTTCCATGAGGCCTCTGGTGGGTTCCGCGGCACGGCGTATTCTCGTCCATGGTCATCGCGGCGCGCGCGGGAGACGGCCGGAGAATACGCTTCCGGCATTCCAGTACGCGATCGCCCAGGGCGTCGATGTCCTGGAACTCGATGTGGCCGTCACGAAGGACAACGTGGCGGTGGTTTCGCACGATCCTCTGATCAATGCGACAATCTGCTCCGGGCCGAAGACCGGAGTTGCGATTCATACCCTGACCCTCGCCGAACTGCGGCAATATGACTGCGGGGCGAAGCGGAATCCAGCGTTCCCGGAACAGGTTCCGGCTCCGGGCACCCGCATCCCCACACTGGACGAAGTATTCGACCTCGCGCGCGGGAGTGCCGTTCAATTCAACGTCGAAACGAAAATATTTGCCGACCGCCCCGAGCTGACTCCCGGTCCCGACGCATTCACGCGCCTGATTCTGGCTTCCATCCGGAAACACGGAATCGAGCAGCGCGTGATACTCCAGAGCTTCGATCCCCGCACGCTGCGCGTGATGAAAGAACTGGCTCCGGGGATCCCGCGCTCGGCGCTCTTTGAAAAACAGAGGGACTGGATGGAGGTCGCGCATGAGTTCGAGGCGACGATTCTCAGCCCGGAATTTCACCTGGTCACGGCGGACCGCGTAAAGCAGGCGCACGCCGCCGGCCTGCAGGTGGCGCCGTGGACGGCGGACAAGCCGGAAGACTGGGCGAAACTGGCCGATGCGGATGTCGATGCGATCATTTCCGACGATCCGGCCATGCTGATCGCCTGGTTGAAGGAACGACACCTGCGCTGACGCCTCCGCGGCAGCCGGCGCGCAGAAATTTTCAGTTCGAACCGCTGCTCAGCCGGCGCGCCCCGGCCCCGACGGAATCGCCCCACACCGTCGTATCGCCCCAGACGGTGGTGTCTCCCCAAACCGTCGTGTCTCCCCAGACGGTGGTGTCACCCCGCACGGCGGTATCTCCCCAAACCGTGGTGTCTCCCCAGACCGTCGTGTCTGCGTAAGGCGCCTGATCGCCCCAGACTGTCGTATCTCCCCAGACCGTCGTGTCACCCCAGACGGTGGTGTCTCCCCAGACCGTCGTGTCTCCCCAGACGGTGGTGTCCCCCCAAACCGTCGTATCGCCCCAGACTGTGGTGTTG